>CAYRVR010000043.1:0-5326 GCA_964427835.1 uncultured Sulfurimonas sp.
GGCCTGCTGATTACAAATCAGCTGCTCTAGCCAACTGAGCTATGTCGGCATCGAATTTGAGCCAGAATTATAGTGCAAAACAAAATCAATGTCAAGCCTTTTTTGAAGAAATTTAAAAATTTTTCATTTTTTCTTATTGTAGCTCTTTATATCCTCTCAAATAGGTGTTTTTTTAACTTGGATATAATTCTGGTTTTATTGAAAAGGTTAACAAATGCTAAAAATACTATTTTCTCCTTCTGAAGCCAAACGCAGTGGTGGAGTAATGCAACATAAAGATATATTTGGTACACTCAAAGCCAGAGAGGAAATACTCACTACATATAATAATATAATTTTAAGTAGAGATGAGGAGGCTATTAAAAAACTATTTGGTTTTAAGAAGTTCAGTGAATGCATACCCTATATAGAAGATATTTTTACATCACAACATCTGCCTGCTATAGAGCGTTATCAAGGTGTTGCTTATAATTATGTTAAATTTAATGAACTTGATTCTCATGCACAAAGATATCTCAAAGAAAACACCATTATTTTCTCTAACCTCTATGGACCTGTATTGGGCGGGGATGCAATTGCTAACTATAAAGTGAAGCAAGGCAATAGCATAGGAGATATTGCTCCAGAGAAATTTTACAAAGAACGCTTTAGTTACCAGCTAGATCTCTATCTTGCTTCACATGATATACTGGATTTACGCGCGGGGTATTATGATAAGTTTTATAAAACGAAACAAGCCTTTACAACACTTAAGTTTCTCAAAAATGGAAAAACTGTTAGTCACTGGGCAAAAGCCTATAGAGGTATAGTCCTCAGAGAAGTCGCACAAAACAATATTCAAACCTTAGAAGAATTTATGCATTTGGAAATTGACAGACTCAATATTGCTGAAATTAAAAAAATAAAAAATAAAACAGAAATAATATACAATATACTTGATTAGGAGATACTATGCAAGATTCAGCACAATACAAAGAAAAAAAATCTTTTTTTGAAAAAGTCATTACCCTCTATGGCCGCAATGTAGTTCTTGAAATACTTCAAGACAAATCAATTGAAATTCATAAACTCCATATGGCAACATCCAATAAACCCGATAACACTATAAAAAAAATTCTTCGTTTAGCACAAGAAAGAGATATCGCTATTACAAAACATGACAAGAATGCACTCTCTCGTATTTCTAAAAATGCAAAACAGGATCAAGGAGTGGCAATTGATATTATTGCGCAAAGCTATCAAAATGCCAATGAAATTCTTAAACTGCCCACTTATCGCCTTATTGCACTTGATGGAATCCATAATCCTCAAAACCTTGGAATGATTATACGTAGTTGTGCTGCAGGAAATGTAGATGGCATTATTCTTCCAAAAAAGAACTCTGCAAAAATATCGCCCCTTGTTGTCAAAGCAAGTGCAGGAACGCTGTTTAAAATACCTATCTACTTTTGTGACAAACTTGAAGATATTTTTCCAAAATTAAATGCAGATATTTACGCACTGAGTTTGGATGCAAAAGAGAGTATATATGATGCACACACAACAAAAAAATCTATTTTTGTTTTAGGCAATGAAAGCGAAGGAATAAGTCCGCAAGTGCAAAAACTTTGCAATACTAAACTCCTTATTCCTATGAATAGAGGGGTTGAAAGTCTTAATGTAGCCGTAACAGCTGCACTCATAGCTTTTATGAAATCATAATTTCATAAGGCCTTGCAATTTCACGCACAACCTCATCAACAGACATATGTCGTGATTTACGAATAAATTCTCTTCCATCTAAAAAGATAAGTACAGTCGGAATAGCAAAAACATTAAAATGTGCTGCTATCTCCTGCTCTTGCGAAACATCTACACTTATAATTTTAAATTCTTGAAAGTTATTTTGAATTGCCTCAAGCAACTTTGGCTTCAAGGCATGACAAACATTACATGTAGGTGCAGAAAAATACACCATAACCGCCATATTTTCTTTTATCTCTTGTTCTATATTTTCTATTGTATTCATAAGCAAAATTATACTAAACTTCACCTATGAGTTCTATTATATTGTCAATTTTAAGTATCTATATTTTTATCATCCTTGGTTATATTGCTAAACGCAGCTTTAAATCACAAATTGATGATAAAACAATTACTATAATAAATGTCTATTTTCTACAGGTTTTTTTAACTTTTTGGGGTCTGCTCATCCATCCCATCAATGTAAATCTTATTATAGCTCCTGCAGTCTATCTACTGATTGTTGCTATTACACTACTTATATCAAGTTCATTTGCACACAAACTTTTTAAAGAAAAAAAAGAGTACTCCATTGCAATGGTTGCAGGTGTCATAGGAAATACTGCCAATTTAGGTATTCCTCTTAATATTGCAATATTTGGAGAAAGCTCTATACAATATGCAACCATAGTCAATCTTGTAAATATTTTTATTGTATATACGCTTGGTGTGTACTTCTATTCCCGCGGTAATTTTAGTGTGAAAAGTTCTCTTCTTAATATTATAAAACTTCCAATCCTTTGGGCAGCAATCATAGCAATCATTCTTAGTATTAACGACTACAAACCAAGTGAAATAATAATGAATATGCTAATGATGGGCGCCTACGCTTCTATAACAATGCAACTGTTTTTATTTGGTATATACTTATATGGAACTAAGATACGTGAAATAAATCCAACACTTATTGCGTGGATTACAATTTTCAAATTTTTAATTTTACCTGCTGTTGCGTTTATGATTTTGTACAATATAGATCTAGATGCAAACATTAAAGGCATTATTTTTATAGAATTGCTTATGCCTCTAGCAATTGCAAATGTAAATCTCTCTTCCCTCTATGACTGTGAGCCAAAAATTGTTACAGCGCTTGTACTCATCACTTCAGTCATTTTTCTTGGTGTTATATTTATAGGAGTATGGCTTTTAAAATTTTTATGATGAACACGAGAGCTTTATATTTTTTGCACTTTGAGGTGTTGGCTCCGAGAGATACTCTAGCGCATAATGTTCTTCAAATGGGTTCAAAGCGACTTTGAGCATATCATTTACCATAATAAAGTCTCCTTTTTCTGCCTTTTCTATTGCATTTTGAAGATGATAATTCGAAAGAATATATTTTGGATTTGTCTCGCGCATCTTTTTATGCCGTTTCTCTTTTGAAAATAATTCTTTTTCTAGACGTTTATCATACATTTCTAACCACTCTTTCATAGGATTTTGCGCATACCTACACAAGGATAAAAGCTCCGTTTTATCCCCTTCATAAAAAGAGAGTATTCGAAAAAATCGGGTATAATCCACAACACATGCCTGTAAGGTTCCTAAAAGCCATTGCAACAATTCCTTATCTTTTTCCTCTTGAGCATATAATCCCAACTTCTTTTTCATAAGCAAAAGATAATTATTCTCATAAAAAGCACCAAAAACATCATCTAAAACAGCTAGAGTATCTTCGTATTTCACAATGGGTGAAATTGCACGAGCAAGCATACTCAAATTCCAATGAGCAATACCCGGTTGATTTTTAAAAGCATAACGGCCCTCATGATCTGTATGATTACAAATATAATCAGCATCATAATCATCTAAAAATGCAAAAGGCCCGTAGTCTATTGTTCTACCATCTATACTCATATTATCTGTATTCATTACCCCATGATTAAAACCTACACTCTGCCACTGTGCTAACGTCATTGCCGTATTTTTCACAATTTCAGCATACATTTTCAGGTAACGATTTTCTTCGTATTTCAAATGGGGAAATGACTCATCTATCACATAATCAGCAAGTTGTTCTAATTTAGCATGTTCACCAGAAGCATTAAAATATTCAAATGTACCAAATCGTATCCATGTAGGAGAGAGTCGCAATACCATCGCGCCCTTTTCCCATTTTTCTCGCCTAACATTACTTTGACTTCCCATTAAAGCTAATGCTCTAGAAGTAGCAATGCCAAGCCCATACATTGCTTCACTCATTAAAAATTCCCGTATACTTGAACGTAAAACTGCTCGACCATCACCCCCTCTTGAGTAGAGTGTTTGTCCTGAACCTTTGAGTTGTAAGTTCCAACCATTTACTTTACCCAGGTTAATAGCCCTACCATCCCCAAGTCGAGGAACAAAATACCCAAATTGATGTCCCGCATAACACATTGCAAAAGTTTTCTCACCTGAGAATGTTTTCTTACCATTCATAATATCAAGTAAATACTGCTCATCTAGAAGTTCGTCAATACCAAGAAGTTTTGCTGCATTTTCACTTATGGCTATTATAAAAGAGTTTTCAAGGGGTGTAATAGCTGTTTCATCATAAAACAGCTCCGGCAATTTTAAATATGGTGTTGTTAATTGTAAGTCTTGTAATTTCATGCACTCTTTATACCTACTCCTTTGTTAAGATATTCCAAAAAAAAATTATCTATCAAATATCTCAAAACAGATTAAGCTAAAATGATTACACTAAGAGCATGAATACAAATATACAAACGGTTTTTTATTACCACGAAACAACCAAACACCAGCAGCATAGATATGCACGTTCTTTAGGATATATGGATTGGGCAACACAACCTAACCCTTTTCGAGAATATGCGGGGGCACAAAGAGTAAAACTTCCTCTTGCTCTAAATCATCCAACACCACCCTACTCTACACTTGGTACAGACGATGTACCATCTGCACCACTATGTCTTGAGTCAATTTCACAACTTATGCAATTTTCTATGGGCATTGCTGCTTGGAAAACCACAGGGGCAGATAGTTGGGCGGTACGCTGTAACGCTTCAAGTGGGAACTTGCATCCAACAGAATCCTATCTCATACTTCCCTCACTGAGAGAGGATAAAACAACTATTGCGCATTATAGTCCAAAAAATCATGAACTTGAGATCTTAGCTGAATTTAAAAGTGAAATTTGGCAAACCTTACCTCATGGAAGTTTTTTCATAGCGCTCTCAAGCATTGTATGGCGTGAAGTCTGGAAATATGGAGAGCGTGCGTTTCGCTATGTCCAACTTGATGTTGGGCATGCGTGGCAAAGCATTGAAGTATCCGCACTTATACTAGGATGGCAAGTTACAAAACTGGACAATATCTCCGATGAACAGATTGAACATCTTCTGGGGCTCAATCAATCAAAACGATTTTTTGAAGCAGAAAATGGCGATATGCTCCTACTTGTCTCTCCTCGCACAGTAGAATATGAAATCGATTTTTCTCTTCTAGAACAAAATCTGCCTCTAAACTATCAGGGAATCGCAAACCAACTCAGTCCTACAATACATGAATGGGAGATTATTCCACAAATTATTCAAGCAAC
>CAYRVR010000043.1:5426-8759 GCA_964427835.1 uncultured Sulfurimonas sp.
CAGGACTCTATATTTTAGTACGTAACAATCAGCACAAAGAGGCCTTGCAAAAAGAGATGCATGCTCATTTTTTATGGAAAGAAACTCCTATGCAAAATCTCTATTTCTTGGAAAAGAAAGATCTTATGATAATATCAAAAACAATTTCTTGTTCTCAAGACATCGCAAGTGATGGTGCTTTTACCCTTGGAATGATAGCACCCTTTTCACAAGAGATTCAAAAATATGGAACACATAGATATAAAGAACTTTACTGGGAGTGTGGGGCAATTGGACAACAGCTTTATCTTGAAGCTACTTCTTTGGGACTAAGTGGTACCGGAATTGGATGTTTTTTAGATGATATGTTTCATCAATTACTGGGATTTAAAAACAATAACTTCCAATCCCTCTACCATTTTACGGTAGGTGTTGGATATGTTGATAGCCGGATTATGACTAAACCGGCCTATCAGGAGTAATCTAAGCTATTTTTGCAACTACTTGCTCAGGCGTAAATCCAAATTTCTCAAAAAGTTTTCCTGCCGGTGCACTTGCTCCAAATGTATCCATTCCGATGACTTCATCGGCTAAACGGTACCATTCAAGGCCACGTGCAGCTTCAATTGCTACTTTTTTTGTATTTGGAACAATGATTGACTCAATATAACTTTTTTCTTGTTCAATAAAGAGATCATAACATGGAACAGAGACAACATTCACTTTTTTACCTTGTTCATTAAGAAGTGCTTTTGTTTCGAGCGCTAATTCCACTTCACTTCCACTTGCCATAAGCGTTATCTCTGCATTTGCTTCACTTGCCACTAAATACCCACCTTTTGCGGCATCCCCAACTACTGCATCTGGAACAATTGCCAA
Source organism: uncultured Sulfurimonas sp. (assembly GCA_964427835.1). Classification (GTDB taxonomy): domain Bacteria; phylum Campylobacterota; class Campylobacteria; order Campylobacterales; family Sulfurimonadaceae; genus Sulfurimonas. Next base: position 6,285 of record CAYRVR010000043.1, read on the forward strand.
AGATTGTCTTGAACAAACAAAGGCTGATGGGGATTTTTTCATCTCTAGGGCTACTTGCCAAGCAGCAACATTCTCTTTCCCATCTGCCGGACGCCAAACATAAAAGTTTGGAAGTGCACGGAATTGTGAGAGTTGCTCTATTGGCTGATGGGTTGGTCCATCTTCACCTACACCAATACTATCATGCGTCCAAACAAAAAATTGTTGGATTCCAGCGAGTGCAGCAATTCTTGCAGCGGGTTTTAAATAGTCAGAAAAAACAAAAAAAGTAGATGTAAAAGGTTTGAGTGGGCCATACAGTGCTATTGCATTTGCAATAGAAGCCATTGCATGTTCACGAATACCAAAATAGATATTACGTCCTTTTGGAAAAACACCCATATCATTCAAATATGTCTTATTTGATGGAGAGAGATCTGCACTCCCGCCCAAGAAACTTGGAACAGCACGGGCAATGGCATTTAAAATTTTTCCATTTGTATTTCTTGTTGCATCTGCTTTATCAAATTGTGGCCATGAAATACGTGAAAAGTCATCTGTTTGCAATGCAGCTAGAGCTTCGTTTTGCTCCATAAGAGGGAGTGTTTTTTGTCTATGAATCCACTCACGCTCAAGCAAATCACCCTCTTCTATGGCACAACGAAAACGCACCATTACATCTTCTGGTACAAAAAATTTCTTTTCAGGATCAAATCCTGCGGCTTTTTTTGCTTTTGCTATTATCTCTTCACCTAAAGGTGCACCGTGTGCATGATGAGAACCTTCTAGTTCAGCTGCACCTTTTGCAATAATCGTCTGTGCAATAATAAGCGTAGGCTTTGTATTTGCTTTAGCAGTTGTAAGTGTTACATCAATATCATCATAATCATGACCATCACACTCTAAAACATCCCATCCTTGTGCTTCAAATCTTTCTCGTATATTTTCACTGATACTTAAATCTGTCGAACCTTCAATTGTTATACGATTTGAGTCGTAAATAAGGATGAGATTATCAAGCTTGTTATGCCCGGCAAGAGAACACGCTTCATAAGAAATCCCCTCTTCTAAATCTCCATCACCACATAAACAATAGACATTATGATCAATTAAATCAGCAGTATCAGAATTTACCTGCGCACCAACAAACTTAGATGCCATAGAGAAACCTACTGCGTTTGCTACGCCCTGTCCAAGTGGTCCTGTTGTAATTTCAATTCCTGCTGTATGACCATACTCAGGATGACCAGGTGTTTTGGAATCTAATTGACGAAAATTTTGTAAATCCTGCATCTCTAATCCATAGCCCCAAAGGTAATAGAGAGAATAAATTAATCCTGTTGCATGTCCACCTGAAAAAACAAGTCTATCACGGTTAAGCCACGATGGATTTTTTGGATTATGATTGAGATGTTCGCTTAAAACCACTGCAATATCAGCAAGTCCCATCGGTGCACCCGGATGTCCTGAATTTGCACGTTGCACCATATCAGCTGCTAAAAACCTAATCGTATCTGCCATTTTTTTACGCATTACATTTGTATCCATCTCTATATATCCTTTTGTTGTTTATGTCTATTTATGTATTTCATTAATAAAGGTGACAATTCACTTTGTAAACTCTCATCAAAATTATTCATCTCTTCTTGCAGACGTAATGCTAAATTATCTGCCTCTTTATATGCCTCATCCAAACCTAAAATAGTTACAAAAGAGTTTTTATCTTCATCATTGTTGGTAAGTTTTCCAGCTTCTTGTGAACTTTGCGTCACATCCAAAATATCATCTTGAATTTGAAACAGCAAGCCAAGATCAAGACCAAAATCATACAGTTTTACTCCAAGTTCCTCTTTTCCTACAATAAGCGCACCCATCTTTAAAGATGCAGCAATTAACTTTGCTGTTTTGTTTGTATGTAAAAATTTAATATCTTCAATAGACAAAGGCTTATTTTCAAAATGACAATCAATAGCCTGTCCAAGAACCATCCCATTGAGTCCACCATTATGTGCTAGTTCCTTTATGAGTTTCACACGTGTAGTATCTGAAAATGGTGCATCTGCGAGTACTTCAAATGCATAAGTATTAAGTGCATCACCTACCAAAATAGCAGTTACCTCATCAAAAACCATATGTAATGTGGGGTTTCCTCTGCGTAGTGGAGAGTCATCCATTGCAGGGAGATCATCATGTATTAAAGAGTAGGTATGTAAAAGTTCTATCGCATATGCGGCATATCGTGCAGATGGGAGTAAAAGAGGGTTATAAGCCTCAACTACGCCAAGTAAAAGTGCAGGACGAAAACGCTTCCCACCTGCTTTGAGCATATTTTGCAAAGCATCTTCATAATGAGGATGAATACTCTGTGATACCGGTAAATTATCTAATAAAAACTGCTCAAATAGTTGCATATGAAATTCTATTCTTTTTCTACTTAATTTTTACAAAAAAATCAAAGTTATTGCGTTGAATCAGCATAGAAGAGAATGCTTTATT
>CAYRVR010000043.1:8859-16435 GCA_964427835.1 uncultured Sulfurimonas sp.
TTTTTTCCGTCAAACGCAGTGATAATATCTCCTCTTTGAAAAGGATTGTTTTGAAAAAAAGGATCAGCATGTTCTACCACAACACTCCCCTTTAGATCTCTTAAGCGAATACCAATATCACTATAGGCTACTGTTTTTGTGTTGAGAAAATGTTGGAGGTACTCTTGTTGAATAATACCATCTGGAGTACTAATTCCTTCTAGCATGCAGCATCTATTTACCACTAAAGCAAGTTTTTTTGTTGATGGTGAATAGGTAGCAAAATGGTTTAAACCGACTTGTTTCTTTTCAAATTTCCCTGTTTTTGCATCTGTAAGTGTAATAATTGCACTACTGTTATGCACTTTATTATCAAATATAAAAGGATACATAAATGGGTGTTTTTCTTGTGTTAGGTATAAGTTTAAAAAGGGATCATACTTTACAACTGCTGCGTTTGGTTGCGTCTTTGCATAAAAAATTCTATAATTTTTAGAGACGGCAACATTTATATAGTGTGCATTTAAAGAGTGCGAGTCATTGAGTTTATTTACACAGGGAGAAAATGCACCACTGCAAGCGAGCAATGAGAGAAGAGAATAATGTAGTAGAAATAATAGGCGCAACACCTACTTATTCCCACCTAAAGGGTTCATGCCACCTAAGTTACCAAGCATGCCCATAGCACTGTTTTGTTGATTTTTTTGTACCATAGCATTTGCATCATTAATAGCACCGATAAGAAGAATTTGTAATGAGTCTTTATCACTGAGAAGTTCATCATCTATAACAAGATCTATAGCCTCACCCTTACCATTTACAGTAAGCTCGACCATTCCCCCGCCTGTTTTTACACTAAAAGTTTTAGATTCAAGTTCTTCTTGAAGTTTTGCAGCATTTTCCTGCATTCCTTCAAGCATTTTACTCATATCTCCCAAATTACCAAACATAACTAAATCTCGTCGTGTATAGCATCAATATTATTTTCATCATTCAAAAGAACAACTTTTGGCTTGTAGCTCTCTAGCTCTTTTTCATTATATGTTGCATAGGCAACAATAATAATTTTATCACCTTTATGTACTTTACGAGCGGCTGCACCGTTAAGACAAATATCACGTTTGCCTCTCTCTCCTAAAATAATATAAGTTGAAAATCTTTCACCGTTATTAATGTTGAGTATCTCTACTTTTTGCCCAACTCGCATCTTTGAAGCCTCTAAGAGCTCCTCATCTATAGTAATGGAACCAACATAATTCAAGTTGGCATCTGTTACTGTAGCACGATGTATTTTGCTGTACAACATTTCGATAGTCATGTACTATCTACCCATCTGCTTTTTCATTTCTGCAGGTGAAATAGGTTCATCCCACATCTCAGCATCAATGACATACTCTTCTACAACATTGCCACCAATAATATGATCAGAAACAATTTTATCAATTTTTTCTTTTGTCAAACCCGCATACATTGTATGCCCTGGTTCTACAAGCATAACAGGACCTGATGAACAACGGTTCATACAAGATGTACGGATTGGTTGTACTGTTCCCATAACACCTTCTTGCATCAATTTTTGTGCAAGATATTGAAATAGATCTTGAGTTTCTGGAGTTACACAAGATGGTTTTGGCATACCTGGAGGAGCTGATTGCTCACATTTGAAAATATAAAATGCTGGTTGAGGGATTCCCATAAACTAATCCTTAATTTTTTCGCAATTATAGCGAAATAATGAATAAAAATTCTAATGAGCTTAGATAAGTTCATATTTTTAAGCTTATCTGCAACTTTTTAGATATAATTTGAAAAATAATTAGAAGGTCTTTCTGTGAAAAATTTCATACTTTTTTTAACCATACTAGGTGTCACAGCTCTGAGTGCCAATTCAAAGATTTATTTTGGAACGGGTATTTTTAGAGTTAATGAAACGGTACTTCCATATCTGCATTATCCACAAACGAAACATCTTAACAGTGAAATTGCTGCAAAAATAGGCTATGGAGATCGTAACTCCTATGCTGCTGAGTTAGCAATTGATTACGTAAACAATCACTCAAAATATTTTGCACAGGGTGATGCACAAAAATTTGGCTTTAATCTTTCTCTACTAAAGGCCTATGATTTTGGAATCTATGTAAATCCATTTTTAAAAGCAGGGTTTGGAGCGGGTTACTTTAAAACAAATGCGGATGCAACAAACAGTTCTCTTACCTATGGTAATTTCCATCTTGGAGGTGGTTTTTTTATTCCTCTATCGAAACAAATGGATATTGAACTTGCATACGAATACCGATTTGTCTCCTATGAAAAAATTGTCCTTACAGACAAAACAAATCCAAAGTCACATATAAATGCACTCTATGCAGGTTTTAATATTCGTTTTTAATGCAAGAATATTGCTGCGTTTACTCTAAACGCAGCAACTCCCGTACAACAGCCCTATCATCGAAAGGAAACTTTTTATCATAAATGATTTGATATGCTTCATCTCCCTTACCTAAAATAACTACAACTTCACCCTCTTCTTGGACTTCTAAAGCCATTTCGATCGCTTTTTTTCTATTAAGCTCAACAGTAACCATATCTGGCTCTTGTATTCCTGAAAGTATATCTGCAACGATGGCCTCAGGATCTTCATTACGAGGGTTATCGCTTGTTACAAATACTTTTTTTGCTAAACTTGCAGCAATTCTTCCCATCATTGGACGTTTAGTTTTATCTCTGTCACCACCTGCACCAAAAACTACTATCAACTCTTTTTCTTTAAGGGCATTCAGTACCTGTTGCATACCATCAGGCGTATGTGCAAAATCAACTATTACATTTGGTGCTGCACACACTTGTTCCATACGTCCACTTACACCTGCAAAATTATCAACAACACCTGCTATCTCTTCAAGTGACTTCTCTGTTATTAGATGTGTTGCAGCTATTGCCGCCATAAGATTGTAAAGGTTAAAGAAACCATGTAATGAGGCAGTAAATGGAACAATTTCTTGAAAATGTTGGATAATCCCACTTGAGCCATCATTCAAGGAATAAGCCATCAATCTATATGTAGAAGGATTCTCTATACTGTATGTATAGGCATTTTTAAAATTAAACGCAGCCTTTACTTCATCTCTGTTTATCAGTTTTTTACTCTCATCTTGAAAAAAACTATTTTTAATTCGGATATATTCCTCAATCGTTTTATGGTAATCAAGGTGATCTTGTGTAATATTTGTTAAAATCTTTAATGCGAAATCAAGCCCTTCTATACGTCTTTGCTCTATTGCATGAGAACTTACTTCCATTATGAAATATTCACATCCGGCTTGAATTGCCTGATATATATGTATATATGTATTTAAAACAGATGGAGTCGTTAGCGTCTTTCCTTCACATACTTCATCATTCATAAAAAGTCCACGAGTACCCTGCATAGCAACTTTATACCCTAAGTCAAGTAAAAATGAATAGATCGCACTTGCAGTGGTTGTTTTACCGTTTGTACCTGTTATGCCCACTATTTTTATTTTGTTGATACCAAGTAAGGCAGCAACATCTTCAATGGGGACAATTGAGTGTGCACCATTTTCTTTTGCATTTTGTAAATATTTTTTATTTTGATATGTCAAAACAAAAGCTGTTTGGGCATCACACTCCTGTGAACTTTCACTTAAATATCTATAGTCTTGTCCAGGTAATTCAATTTTCAAACGCTTTGCCTTTAATCAGTTTTTTCAAAAGTGTACTAAGCACCTTTTCTGTAGGGTAAAGACTTAAAGCGTTTTCTAAATAATTTAAAGCCATTTCACTAAAACCATGTTCAATCAGCTTATCTAAAAAGTCTATAAAATCCTCTTTTTGCGTAATAATAACGCGGGTTGAAAACATAATATTTTCAAAAGTCTCTTTAAAATCAGCTCCATTGTTAATGAGGTTTGCAAAATCGCTATATAAAATTCCATCTTCAAACTCAACTCTTTCACGCAAAGGTTCTGCAAAGACCTGACTTAGTTTTTCAAGAGAACCATCCATACTTTCTAAGATTTCACTCATTATTACATCAGCTTGTTCTTTATCTTCCTCTTTTAAAACTTCATAATAATCAAATAGAGCTTCAGCACCATCTTCACCACTTAAAGCCATTTCTGAAAGTATTACTCCATTAAAAGCTTCTTTTGAGTTTGGATAGTTTTGTAAGACTTCTGCAAATTTTTCTAATGCACTTTTATACTCTGCCTTAGAAAAACTCTCTTTTGCTTGTGATAATATTTTATATTTACTAATTCTACTCATTGCTCTCTTTTGTATCTCTATAAATTATCTATATCATGTTCCATACCTACTGGTACATTCACAACACTTATCTCTGGATGAATATCCATACGTAATTGTCTTTCAACTCCATATTTCAATGTTGTTCCGCTACTTGCACATCCAATACAAGCACCCTTTAACTGTACATATACACTGCCATTTTTTACTGTTATAAAATCTATATCCCCACCATCAAGTGCTAGTGATGGGCGTACTTTTTCTATTACAGCTTTTACAGGTTCTAGTAACTCTTCGTCAGTAAATGGTATCATATTTATTATCCTTTTTGTTCTTCACATTCTGTTTATATAAAATATGACAAAATGGCTTAACAACTCCTAAAATAATAATTTAACTCTTATTTTAAAGTCAATATCTCTTGGACATAAGAGGGCTTACGCATACCGACAATGACATAATCTATCTCCTCCCTCTCGAGTAAAAACTTCAAAGCACATTCTTGTATCTTTTGATGACAATCTTTCAAAACTTCTTTGAGCTCAGTACGTAAACGCAGCGAACATTCATGTGCGACTGTTTTTCTGTATTCATTTAAAAAAAGTTCTATAAGACGTAATAACTCATCTAATACTGAGCTATCAAGCTTTGATAACACCTTATGCATATGAGGTAAAATTTGTGTTGCCAAAAAAGTATCATATTCTCCAATCCAACCATATTTATGTCTATTTTCATCCATCTGTTTCACAAGATTATGGAGAGGTTTTAATAAAGGATCATCTGTTATTTCCAAGAGTTCATTGAGATAATAGTCATATTCACGACTTTCATCATACTCCGCTAAACGGTACATTAAATTGTTATGCTCTGCGTTTAATGGACGGTTAGAGAGAACACGTAAACCATTTGCTTTTGCCCATGCCGCACAATGAAGACCTTCTTGTTCTAAAATATTAATTGGAAGTTCAATAGTTGTAAAACTCTCCTTTTCATTTCCAACTTCGCTTGCTGCTTTTTTTGCTAACTCAGGAAGATCTTGATATGGTAAAAAAAGAGGATCATTACTCTTCTTTGAAAAACTATTTGAGCTGACACCATACGATGCTATTCGCCCCTCTTTTACCTCTGTCTCAAGACCAATAAACGCATCATATATTTTTTCATACATTGCATCAAGCATCTCATCTCTTGGCATCTCTTTTTGTAGGGCATCATAGAGAAAATATTCTGGATTATGTATAAGATAACAATCAATTTTATTAAGGTCTAGGCGTTTTAGCGAAGCACTCAATTGTGTATGTAAAAAATCTTTTGAAATACAATGGTAAGAATTTTCATTGATTTCAACATAATCTTTCAATCTATTTTTATCAAACGCAGCAAAATTACTTCCCTGAATATAGCCATATTTGCTTACTATTTTAACTTTTGAACGTATGTCATCATCACAATAACGTAACACTTTTCCAATAGCTCGTTCGGCACCACCATCAGTGTATGTTGTAGCCGTATCAATCAGTTCAATACCACCGGCTATAGCCTCTTTTAATGCTTCAATATGTAATGGATTACTATCTGATATACGGTATGTTCCAAATGCGAAAGTACTCATAATAAACCTTTTTAAGTATTTTAGAATTAGGAAGTGTAGAAGATGTGAGGACAAAAGTCCTCGGAATTAGTTATTAAACTAATTCAATAAACGCCATTGGTGTAGCATCACCACGACGAGTACGTGTTCTAGTAATTCTAGTATATCCGCCAGCACGATCAACGTACTTAGGAGCTAACTCATTTACTAGAGTTTTTGTTGCTTCTTTGTTTTGAAGCGCTGCAAATACTGCTCTGTGTGCATTTGAGTCATTTTTACCAGCAGTAGTAATTAGTTTCTCAACATAAGAACGGAGTTCTTTTGCTTTTACAGCAGTTGTTTCAATTTTACCATGTTCAATTAACGAAATACTAAGGTTCGCCAAAAGTGCTTTACGGTGAGCACTTGTACGACCTAGTTTACGATATCCATGACGATGTCTCATATCTTATTCCTCTTTATTATGCCGTTACGCGGCTTCAATTTTCTTTTTTAATGCAGTTACTACGTCGTCAGCCAAATCAGCACCAACTTCGAATCCAAACTCTTGTACTTTTTCTACGATTTCATCATAAGATTTTTTTCCAAGATTTTTGACATTTTTAAGATCATTCGTACTCATAAGTACAATTTCACCTATTAATTTAATATTTGAGCGATCAAGACAGTTAAAACTACGCGCACTTAATCCTAAACTATCTATATTAGTAGTTAGTTTTTTCAAATCTGGCGATTCTTCAACTCTCTCTATTGTTACGGGAGCTTTAATATTAATCTCTGAATTAAATACAGCAAGCTGTGCATACATTACTTCTAACGAGTTTCTAAATGCATCTACAGGAGAGATTTGTCCATCAGTTCTGATGTTCATCACAACTCTTTCAAAGTTAGGATTATCTTCAACAAGAACATTCTCTATCTTGTATGTAGCACTTCTTACTGGAGTAAAGTAAGCATCTAAAGCAATATAATCATCTCCAGACTCTTCCATAGTGTCTTCACTCGCAACATAGCCAATACCTTTTGCTATTTTTACACTAAAATTCAATGTTGAATCTTCATTTAATGTTGCAAGAGGAGCATCTGGAGTCATTACTTCAACTTCGTCATTAGTAAGATCTGAACCTTTAATAACACAAGGCCCTGCAAAGCTGTAATTAATTTCAGTTTCACTTACATCACCATTTAATTTAAAACGGATCTCTTTAAGATTTAAAATAAAATCTGAGATATCTTCAAGCATTCCACGAACAGAATCGAATTCATGCTTAGCACCCTCGATTTTAATAGCTATTGGCGCATAACCAACTGAGCTACTTAATAGAAAACGGCGAAGTGGATGTGCTAGAGAAATTGCATATCCACTTTCAAATGGATAAGCAATTATATTAGCTTCATTCTCACTAATTTGTTCTACCTCGAACTCTTGTGGAGCAAGTGGAGTAGTTTTAATTTTTTTCATATCTTTTACGCCTTTTTATAGTAAATTATTATTTCGAGTAAAGCTCAACGATTAAACGTTCTTCAACTGGAATAACAACTTCTTCACGTTCTGGAAGACGAGTAAAAATACCAAATACTTTTTCAGCATCAATGTCTACCCATGGAGCAAGACCAGTTTGGTTTGTAAGCTCAATAGCACGAACAATTTGATTGTTCTTTTTACTAGCTTCTTTCACTTCTATTTTTTGACCCGGTTTTACACGGTAAGAAGGAATATCAAGTTTTTTACCATCA
>CAYRVR010000044.1:0-16148 GCA_964427835.1 uncultured Sulfurimonas sp.
ATCTCTTTTGGTACCTGCTTTTGTAAGCGTCCAAGTAACTTTTGTATGTCATAAAGTTTTTCACTATATTTATCCATTGGTCCTCTCCTTAGAATTTTTTTCGTAAAATCTCTTTACCAAGTTCAACGCCTGGTTGGTCGTAAGTGTTTATATGCAAAAGTATACCACACGCAGAGGTAATTAATTCATAATAAAGAATCAAAATACCAATATTTTTTTCATTCAATGAATTGAGTGTAATACTATCAACATTTATGTTTTGTTTGATTATGCTCTCTTTTGTAGCTTCACACTCTCCATCTATAAGTTCATTAAAACTGTATCCATTAATATAGTCTGTTTTTTCTATAAATTTTAATGTTAGGTTGGGTACTTTTATCTCTTTTTCAAAATTTTCAACTTTTATGAAAGTTACTGTTTTGTCGCGTGGTCCTTGCATTATAAGCTGTAAAAAAGAGTGCTGATCAACTGAACCAATGTGTCCAATAGGTGTAAGTCCTGTATGATTTTTACAAATATCTATTTTTCCTAGTGACTCACCCCATAATTGAACATACCACTTCGTAAAATCTTCTAAACAATTAGCATAAGAAAAAAGTACATTAATAGGTGTAGACTCTCTATGATGTGTAAAGAAAGCTGCTTTTTTGAGTATATGCTCCTCTTTTCGCATAAAAAAACGCTCAACCATATAGGTGGCTCCTTCTAAAATACTCTTCACATCATATCCCGCAATACTCAAAGGTACAACACCAACAGCACTCAGTACGGAAAAACGTCCTCCGACATTGCTAGGAATATTATAAACCTTGATGCCATAAAAATGCGCAAATTGATCTAGCACAGAATCTTTATCTGTAATAGCGATAATATGATCTCTATCGCCATCAGCATAATCAAGAGAAAAACGACTCAAAATCTCTTTAAAAATTGATATCGTCTCAATCGTAGATCCTGACTTTGAAACAACTATAAAGAGTGTTTTATCTCGCTCAATTTGTGAAAGTTTTTCAGATAGGTCTATTTCATCAGGATTTTCTAAAAAGAGCATTTTTTTAGTATTTTGTGTTTTATGTTTAAGGATTGAGTCTATTGCCTTTGTTCCAAGAGAAGAACCTCCTATACCTATAACTACTATGGTATCTGCATTTTTGACATAGGAATTTGATGTAGCATATAACAGTGCATCTTCCATAATAGGCAAAGACTCTTTTCCCAAATCAAAATATCCAGAGACCCCTTTTTCTCTTTCAAGAACTATTTTTTCAAACGCTTCATCCATCATGCTATCTATTGTATCATCTACTTTCCACACATAATTATCGCTATATTGAATCATTATCTTTTCCTTATTTTGTTCTTTTTAGGTACATCACACTCAAAGGTGGTAGGGTAATCTCTATCATATTTTTACGCCCATGACACTGCTTTGGTACTGATTTTAGAGTCCGTAATGCTGTTAAGGATCCACCAAAATCAACATAATCTGAATTAAATATTTCACTGTAACTTCCCTTAGATGGCACACCTAATGGATAGTTTAGATGTTCTTTATCTGCAAAATTACACACAACTACAATTGGTTTTTGATTTTTTGCCCCTTTGCGCACAAACGCAATGACATTGGCACTTGCATCATTTTCTTCAATCCAAGAAAATCCTTCATTGATAACATCATTTCTATGGAGTGATGGTTCTTGCTTATACAGCGCATTGAGCTTTTTAACAACATTTTGCACCCCTTGATGTTGAGGATATTCAAGTAAATGCCAATCAAGGCTCTGCTCGTAATGCCATTCGTTAAATTGTGCAAATTCACCACCCATAAAGAGGAGTTTTTTTCCCGGATGTGCCATCATTAATCCATAAAGTGCCCGTAAGTTTGCAAATTTTCTATAGTTATCCCCCGGCATTTTATTTACCAGTGAGCCTTTCATATGTACAACTTCATCATGACTGAGTGGCAGTATATAGTTTTCATGGAACATATAGACAAAACTAAAAGTAAGATCTTTATGGTGATATTGTCTAAAAAGTGGCTCTTCTTTCATATATTTAAGAATATCGTGCATCCACCCCATATTCCATTTGTAACCAAAGCCAAGTCCACCTGCACTCACCATTCCTGTCACCATAGGATAGTTTGTGGACTCCTCAGCAGCCATTATAATATCTGGAAATTTTTTATAAGCCGCTGCGTTTAGATCTTGCAAGAATTGCACAGCGCCACGGTTAATGTTGCTTCCATCTTCATTTGGTACCCATTCACCCTCTTCTCTTGCATAGTTCAAATAGAGCATAGAGGCCACACCATCAACACGAATACCATCGGCATGATAGAGCTCCAACCAATAGATGGCAGAACTAATCAAAAAAGCACGAACTTCATTTCTATCATAGTTAAAAATAGCACTTTTCCATTCCGGATGGTATCCCTTTCTTGGATCAGCATGTTCAAAGAGGCACGTTCCATCAAAGTTCATCAATCCATGTCCATCATTGACAAAATGAGAAGGCACCCAATCTAAAATAACCCCTATTTCATGAGCATGCATCGTATCAACAAACTCCATAAACTCATGTGGTGTTCCATATCTCGAAGTTGGTGCAAAATACCCTGTTGTCTGATACCCCCAAGAACCTTCAAAAGGGTACTCCATTATAGGCATAATCTCTACATGTGTGTAGCCCATCTCTTTTACATATAACGCAAGTTGTTGGGCTGATTCTTTGTAGGTTAAAAAGCGGTTATTCTCTTCCACTTTACGTCTCCATGAACCTAAATGAACTTCATAAATAGAAATGGGTGCTTTATGAGAATTACTCTTTTTTCTGTTTTTCATCCATTTTGCATCACTCCATTCATAACCATTCAAATCATAAATTTTTGAAGCAGAACTTGGTGCTACTTCGGCATAAAAAGCAAAAGGGTCTGATTTGTCTTTATTGGCATGTACATTATCTGAATCAATAAAATATTTATAGGTACTTTCTATCTCTACACTTGTGATAAATCCTTCCCATATACCAGAACCATCCTCACGTAGTCTTAAAGGGTGCGTATCTCTGCTGTAAGCATTAAAATCCCCCTCAATCGCCACATATTTTGCATTGGGTGCCCAGACTGCAAAATAGATACCAGACTCCCCTTCACGCTCCATTACATGGGAGCCTAAATGTTTATAGAGTTCAAAATGCTTTCCCTCTTTAAAGAGATATATATCAAACTCACTTAAAAGTGAAACATCATAAAATATAGCATGTGACATGGTTTATCCTTTTGTCTGTTTTTGCTCTAAAGCAAATTGGTACACTTTTTCATACTCTTTTGCAGAATCTTCCCAACTAAAATGCTCCTGCATTGCAAATTTTTGCATTCTTTTAAAAGCGCTCTTTTTGTTATAGTAAACATCTACTGCCCATAAAACTGTATGGTACAAGGCATCCTGTGTTGCATCATAAAATTTAAAACCATTGCCCCTTGTATGCTCTTCATCAAAATTTATAATGGTATCATCCAATCCTCCTGTAGCACGTACAATCGGCAATGTTCCATAGCGTAGGCTATATATTTGGTTAAGCCCACACGGCTCAAAAAGTGAAGGCATCAAAAACATATCACACCCTGCTTCTATTTTATGTGCTAAGGCATTTGAGTATCCTACATGCAGAGCAAAATTTTCTCGAAAGTATGCTACTTCTCCAAAAAATGCTTCTGCCCAACTCTCACCTGTTCCAAGCATTACAATTTGTATATTATGATTTAACAGACCATTGATAACACCGGCAATAAGTTCTATTCCTTTTTGCTCAACAAAACGGCCGACAAAACCAATGAGTGGAACATCATCACGAACTTCCAGATGAAAATGTTGTTGCAGATCCCTTTTACATATTCTCTTTCCTTTCATAGTATCAACATCGTAATTTTCAACGAGATACTTGTCTATTACTGGATTCCACTCACTATAGTCCACTCCATTTAAAATACCAAAAAGCTTATAATTGTGTGCGCGTATATGTCCATCAAGTCCAAAACCAAATGCTGGTGTTTGAATCTCCTGTGCATATTTTTTTGACACGGTTGTAACGGCCTCTGCCGCAGCAATACCACCTTTTAAAATGTTTACACTATCCATGCTTTCTAGTTCATGCGGATTGAAATGTTCCCAACCCACTTCTAAAACATCCATTGCACCTTTATAAAAATATCCCTGATGCTGTAAGTTATGAATAGTAAGTACAGAGGCAGCATAAGCAAAATCATGTACAAATCTTGTTTTTGCAAGCAATGGAAGTGCTGCTGTATGCCAGTCATTTGCGTGAATAATATCTGGTGTAAAATGTAACATTTTACAGAGTTGCAACGCTGCTTTAGAGAAGAAAATAAAACGATTGTCATTGTCATGATACCCGCCATTATCATCCCCATACAACCCACTTCTTCCAAAGTAATGCTCATAATCTATAAAATAGACCAAAACACTACTTTGTGGTAATGTAGTTGTATAAACACCTGCCCACAACTCACCCATCACACCCATAGGAACGCCAAGAGGTTCATCAAGTTTTTGGAGTGCCGTTTTATCTATACTGTAATATCTCGGCATTACAACGATGATGTTATGTCCCAACTCTTTTAAAGCTTTTGGAAGGGCCCCTGACACATCAGCAAGTCCACCTGTCTTTGCAAAAGGAACAACCTCTGCAGCGGCAAAAAGTATATTTAATTTTTTAGTCATTGTAATCCTTTAATAAAAATGCACCTTCTAAAGCAGCATCTTTTTTTTGTGAGATTTTTATTTGTATATTTTTCAGTGCAAGAGGCAAAGCAAACTCTTTTACTCTTGCCAGAATCACCGTTTGTAAAGCCACATCATCTATGATTATACCTCCTCCAAGCACAAGGATTTGTGGATTAAAAAGCGTAATGGTTGTTCCAATAGCAAAGAGAAGTGCCTCTACAAAGTCATGATAAATCTTTTTGCTTTTTGTATCTGTTGCGTTTGAGAGTGCTTGTAGGGATAGTTTTGTATCTAATTGATAGTATTGTTTCCAACGAGCAAGCGCACTTCCCGATGCAAAAAGTTCTATGCAATTTCTTTTACCACAGCTACACTCAAAGGGACTCTTTTTATAGGGAATATGTCCTAACTCTGTAGCAATATTTTGAAAACCTCGAACAACCCTGCCACCACTTATAACGCCAAGTCCCAAGCCTGTACCAACATAGACCGCAGATATGTCTTGTGTATTGTAGAGCTGTGCCTCGGCTAAAACAGCACAGTTTAAATCATTATCTATAAAGAGTTTTACTGCAAACTCTTGTTCTATACGCTCTTTGATGTTTGGCTCGTCAATTTCAATATGTGGCGCACTTATGATCTCTCCATTTTGAACTTGCCCTGCATAGGCAATAAAAATAGTTTTTACATTTCTATGAGTGTCTAAAAACATTTTTAAAAAAGCGTAGAGCCCTATACTCTTACTCAAAAGTTTCTCTTCTTTTACCACTGATATTTTATCTTTGAGCATATAACGCAGATATGTCCCGCCGATATCAATTCCTAGTTGCATGATACACGCTCATAAATAGCAAGGTATTTTTTAGCACTTACTTGAAAAGAAAAATCACACTGCACATTAAAGGCTCTCACAGCATCCATCTGTTCTGGTTTTTCATAAAGTTTCAATGCCCGTTCAATAGCATAGAAAAACTCTTTTTGATTTTGTTCTTGATAACAAAATCCCTCACCACATTGCTTTTGCGATTCATGAACACTCTCTTTTAAGCCACCTACTGCGTGAACAATGGGAATCGTTCCATTTCTCATGGCAATAAACTGGTTTAATCCACATGGTTCAAACACTGAGGGCATCAGTAAAAAATCGGCTGCAAGATATGACTGCTTGGAGAGTCTCTCATTATACCCTTCATAAAAAGCGAAATTATTGTATTTTTGAGAGAGATTTTGTAGTTTTGAACAATAGCTCTGTTCACCCTCTCCAACAAGAAAAATATTAATCTCTTTTTTTTCGAGTTGCGGTAAAGCTTCTATAAAAAGATCAACTCCTTTTTGTGCAACCAAACGACTGACCATAATAAAAAGAGGCAAGATATGGTTTTGTAGTCCAAATTGCTGACATAAATTTTTTTTCTCTTTCTCTTTTTGTTCTTTATTTTTAAATGCCTTATATTGCGAATAATCAATACCATTTAAAATACCAACAAGTTTCTTTTGATGGAGTTGTAAAAAGCCTTCCAGCCCACATCCAAACTCTTGCGTGAGAATTTCTCTTGCATAGATATGGCTAACTGTTGTGAGCATATCACAATAGGCAATACCTGCTTTTAAAAAATTGATTTTGCCATAAAATTCTAAAGAGTCCATTGTAAAATAGTTGTGCGTAATGCCAAGCGTAGGAAGATACTTCGCATCAAAGATTCCCTGATAAGCGAGATTATGAATAGTAAGCACGGTTTTTATGGCAAGATTATCTCTTTTTATAAAAAAGGCGACCATTGCTGTATGCCAATCATTGAGATGAATAAGTTTTATAGAGAGTCTAAGAGCGAGTTGGACAATCGCCATACAAAATAATCCAAAACGCAGCGCATTATCGGGGTAGTCTCCATTTACATCACCATATAAACTTTCTGTTTGACTCAAAGGGGCAATTTTTATGAAATAAGTAGTAATATTTTGCTCTTTTTTTACAAAAATTTCCACAGGGTAATCTTCTTCATCTAATGTTATAGTAAAGTTATCATAACGCTCAAATTGATCTTGCATAATAAAGCTATATAGAGGCATAACTCTTGATATTGGAGCATATTTTGAAAGTGCTTGCGTGAGTGAATACGAAGCATCTGCCAAGCCACCTGTTTTTGCAAAAGGAAAAATTTCACTTGAAGCAAATAAAATATGCATACTATTCTCCCCTCAGTAACTGCGCACAGTATTCAGGGGCAACGCTGTTAATCATCATTCCTGTTGTCGTTTCAAGCCCTGCCAAAGTATAAATTCTCGGCATAATACGTATGTAAAATCTAAAATTTTCTTCTATATCATCCATATAATGCTCATTTTCAAAATTTTTATTTAAAGGAGCAAGATAAAATCCAATATTATAATCAAAGACGCCAAGTTGTTGCGGGAGCATCGTAAATACACTCTTAATGGTTTTTGCTAAACGCAGCAGTTCATCACGTGAGCATCTATGTAAACTTGCCAAGTTTTTTAATGGGGCTATCATCACTTCAAAAGAAAAAGCACTTGCATAGGGACAAAAAGCAATAAAATCATCATTCTCTTCAATAACTCTCGTCTGTGCTTTTTGTTCGTTATGCACCATATCTTCAACAATGCCTCTTGCGTGAAGCGCATAATACTCTTGATTTCTTTTTAAAAATTCAAGTGCACTTGTTGGCATAATTGGCAAAGCAATAAGCTGGGTATGGGGATGTGACTGCGTTGCTCCAGCATTTTTACCACTGTTTTTAAAAATATTTAAGGAGACAAGGCGTTTATCTTGTGATAAATCTTCCAAGCGTATAATCATAGTTCTGAGCCAATTTTCAATCTCTGCTACATCGAGCATTTCCATGGAACATGTATGACAAGGGGTGTCAATTAAAACTTCATGCGCTCCAAAGCCATGAAAATATTCAAATATTCCATCCCGCTCAGAAGCGTTTGTTTCTTCTATTTGCACCGCTTTATAGAGGTTAGGTATCACCCTTGTTTTCCACCCCTTTGCATTAGCTGCATTTTCACGCATAGCAAATATTTCTGGAGGTGTCCTCTCCTCATGCCCTTCACAAAATGGGCATTTGCCTGTGTCATTTTCTAAAGACTCTCTGGTGGGCATATTTGGTCGGTGTAGACGCTCAGGAGCTATAATGACATAATTGTTGCTGATTCTATCAAATCGAATTTCAGACATTCTCTACTTCCAAATTATATGTGAGTTTTAGACTCTTCTCAAAAGAGCCTGTAAAGATAAAACTAATCTGCTGTGCTATTTTTTCAAATCCTGATTCAGATTTTGATATGGTATTTAAAATAAAAGCAAAAAGATTACCTTTTTTATTTATTGTCAGTGTTAATGATTTTTTTGTAAAATCATCAAGAATGACAACTTTTTTGACGTCATACAGTGTTAATCCATCTTCAATATAATGCCCATTAAAAGTGACACGTTCGGGATGTGCAAAATGAAAATTAAACTCCTGTGCAAAATAGAGTCTTTGGGCAAAAGATGTTTGCAATGCACTTTTTAAGCCAACACTATTTTGCGTAAAAGAGTATTTTTTTTGTAGTATTGCTGGAAATATACCCTCTTGAATGTAGAGACCGCCCTCACGCACAAATTTTTTGTTGTGCATCACAAAAGGCTCATTTGCAAAATCACCAATCTCACAAAACGTCAAAGATCTAAAATTTTCTAATGTAAAAGGCTTACGACTGAAATGGTCTATAAAAGAGTTTTTTTGATGCCAATCATAAATAAGTTCTTTTTTAAACGAATCTTCTATAGCAACAGCTCTTGTATGGATCGTTTCAATGGAGTGCTTTTGCTCTTTTTTTGCGACTTCATTTTCTTCATCTTTGTGCTCTAGTATTTCTCTATGATAACTCTCTTCTCTTCGCATTATCGTGTTTTGCCAATTAAAAAGCGTTTCTAAAGAGCCTAGTTCTATGAGCTGTGCACCGTTTTTTGATGAAATAAGCAAAGAAAGTTCAGGTGTTAAGACCTTTAACTCATTATAGCCGTCTTTGTCAATATCCAAATACTCATAGCTTATTCTTTTTGGAGCATTTGCTTTTTCTATACTAAGAAGATATTTATAAGCATTGTCACGTAAACTTGGCAGATACAAACCACCAAAAACACCATGCCAAAAGACATCATTCGTTTGGAGTTTATAGAGATTTTCGAGTGTACTAGAATAAAAATCTTTTTGTTTTTGACTCAAGTAGAGCATTCTTTTGTGCAGATAATTACTCTCATGGTACTTTATAAAAAAGTTTTTCCAAATACCCCCTTGTACAACATACGAATCACTACATGATTGTACCTGTTGCAAGGCTTTTATATCTGAAACTTGTAAACTCCACTCCCCCATCTCACTATAGGAGCAGTTATTCAAATAGGCAAGCCCAAGTGATCTGTTATTTTTCATATATTCACTGTAATGCTGCGTTTGGATTGCTTCACTTGTAAGCACTGCGTTTACAAATTTTTCTAACCAACCTTTCTCATAAACCCATGTATGCGTCTCTGGCCAAAGACCAAACTTCTCAGCATCATCAAAGAGTATTGCTGCAGCATTATCCTCTTTTTTGAAGGATAAAATATCCTCTATTGCATCAGAGACCTCGGCAAAAGGGAGCGCATATCGTAATTTTTTTGCAATAGGAAAAAGAGAGAGTGTCTCCGCATTATCTTCGGTTGTATAGTAACCATCCATTTTCTTAGCATCATAATGGTTACTCAAAAAGTGGTAATCATCAACCATGGCATATTTTATACCACAAGCAGACAGATCGCTTACCAAAGAGCTCTCCCACACCCGCTCAGTCAACCACAACCCTTTTGGTTTTACTTGAAAATATTTTTTGATTGTTTTGTTTAATTTTTTTATCTGTGCTACGCGGTCACAAGAGGGAATGGAACTAAGAACTGGTTCATAGTAACCAGCACTTAACCATTCAATGCTCCCCTCTTTTGTTAAAGTTTGCATATTTTCAAAAAGTTTGCAATACTTCTTTTTAATGATTGTTAAAAGCCAGCCGCTACAATGTACTGAAAAATGAAACTGCGGATAACGCACCATTGTTTCAAAAAAAGGTGCATAAGAAAGCGTTACCGCACGCTCTATGGCCTCATCAAAATTATCTACTGGCTGGTGCATATGAATACCGAATAATAAGGACACTTTTTTCATATTTTTCTCCATTATACAAACCAGTTTTTACTGTAGTCCTCATCTAAATCAATAGGTAAAGGACCAAAGCTTGGGAGGATTTGCATAAATTCTCCATGCAGTTCTATTTCAAATTGTATGGCTATTTTCTTTTTTTGTATTGTACTTTTATCTATACTCAACTCCAAAGAACTTTTACAAGCTAAATCTATAGCAATCTCTTGTGCAACAAGATGTGTTTGTGAACATTTTATTTTTATATCTAAACCAATGGTATCAATAATTACTCGAATCATACCATCTTTACATAACGGTTCTATATCTCCTTCAAAGGCAAAATAGAGTTTTTTTTCATCTTCTCCATAATAGATTTTTTCTACAAAAGATTTTTGCTTTTGCATGGTAGAAGAAAACTTCCTTTCATCAATGATACCACACCCCATCCATTCAAAAAAAGAGTCTTTCTTTCCATCAACAGTAGGTGTAATCGCTGATTGTGGTTGCATCCAAAATGTATTGTTATTTTTCTCTTTTGAGATAGGAATAAAAAGTCTGTTAGGTACGGTAATATCCATCAATTTATAAATTTCAATAAGATTTGTACGAAAGAGTATGTCAAAGTCTCTCTCAAAGTCACTGTAGTGATCACTTCCGTACCACCAAAACCAGTCAGAACATTCTGCTTTTAAAAAACACTCTTGTATCTGTTTTTGTCTCTCTTCAGCCAAACTCTCTTTATGATGTTTGTAATCTTTTTTACTCATAAACAAAAGCTCCCAGGCTCTCGTCTTTTCACTCTCACCTACCCATGTATCAAAAGTTCCATTTATCCAACTCCCGGGCAAAAGTGTTGGCAATTGAGCCAAAGAGTCTTGCGAAATATTTTCCATCTGCATTGTTTTACACCATGGTAACTGATTCAGGCGACTGTAAAGCAAATCTAAAAAATCAAAGCCATTATTTTTATAAAACTCCCACGCATTTTCACCATCTAAAATAACAAAAGCAGTTGCGTTTGCATTATTGTTTTGTATTTTTTGTAATCTACTTATAAAATCATCAACACCATCTTTTGCCTCTTTGTATCTATATTCAAACCCTATAAGATCACTAAGAAGCTGGTCGCGAAAACAAAGTGTCATCCCTTTGTAGCTATAAGGAGTATAGATAAAACTTTTATCTGTAGTCTGGAGTGATTTTAAAAGTATGGTTTCATCAGTTGCAATTGTTTTAACACCCATAGATTGTAAAAGTGCAACACTATTAGCATCAACAGCACCTTCTGCTGGCCAGAATATATTAGTTTCATATCCAAAAATCTTTACAAACAACTCTTTTGCTTTTTGAACCTGCAAAGTAGCATCTTCAACCAATGGTTCATAATTTTGTGGTATAAGCGTATTACTATTTGCTTTTTGTGCATTTTTCATATCAACCAAAAGGGGCAAAATTGGATGATAAAATGGCGTAGTAGCAATACTAATACGTCCCTGAATATGGAGTTGCTTATAAAAATCCCAAATACCACTTACAAAATGTCTCAACTCTTCTAAAAGCGTCTCTTTTTCTTGCTGGGTAAAATTAACCTGTTTTTGGATTAACTGTTTTACCACTTTGTTGTTTGTTTTAAGGTAGGAACCACACCAGGACAGCATAAAAAGCACTTCTAAATCAAGTAACTCTTTATTGGTAAAATGTTCTTGCTGTGACAACTCTATATGAGAACTTTTACATATTTTTATCAGCCATTTTCTCTCTTGCTCTTGCAAGTATTTCACATCTTGAAGCCAAAGCGATAAAAATCTATCTGACTGTTCTGGATGGGTATAGTAAAGTTCTAACTGTTCTAGCAGTGTAGCTGTGATATTAAAGGTGAGATGTATATTTTCATACCGACTTGCTATCCATGGCATATCATAATAATCTTTAATGGCATGCAAAAACACCCAGGGCATCTGCATAATACCTTGATTGTTCCGATAATCTGGTTGGTGCATATGCCACAAAAAACAAAGATTCAAAACATCTCCCTACAGTTCTTTAAAACTTTCTATTTTTTTAAGATAACTTTTATAAAGAGCTTCACCTCTCTCATCATCAATCGCCTGAATATAAAGATGAAGATGTTCACTATACTGATCAGGAATCATTAAAACCCAATCATTCTCATCTTCCCAAATTTTCACACCCACTTTTGAAGATGATTTTTTGCTTTTTGCATATTGCAAAAATTTTCGCATCATCTTTCCTTTTAATTTTTGTGGACATGCAATTTTTACCTCTTTATAGTAAAAATCATTTAAACTCATTAACAGTTTTGAGAGTGCAATCTTATAGGTGCTTAAAAGTTCCATAATTTTCAAACCTGCATAAATAGCGTCTCTGGTATAACCAAACTCTGTAAAAGCAAAGTTTCCATCAACTGTGGCGATAAGCGCATACTCTTTTAGCTTTTCAACTTTAAAATCAGCATATTTTCCTCTCTCAATAACAAGATTTTTAAAATATCGAATATCTGGTGCCCATGGAGGTAAAAAGACTTTTCTCTTCTCATTCATTGCATCTAAATTTAAAAGTTCTAACACGGCATATAATGTTTTTACTTTATCGAGAACGACACCATTTTCTGCAACTAAAACAATTTGCTGTGCATTAGGATATATTAATAATCCCATATCATAATTTAGACACCGTACAATTTTAGAGGTCACTAACTTGGATGATTTTTCTAAAATAGCGATGTTAGACAATTTTTGTGGATCATAATAGGAGTTTAAAAGAATATGTTCTACGCCCATATCTTGAATTATATTTGGAACTACATCTGCCGTACTTCCATGCATCACATCTATTACCACTTGGAAGTTTTCATGCTTCATTATCTTATGATCTAGCTTATCTTTAATTGCCTGTGTATAATGTATGCACTCTTTATTATCTTCGCTACTGTGAATTTTTCCTATCATATTAAAATCAACACGACGAAATTTTTCTGTAAAAAAAGTCTTTTCCATTGCTTTAGCAGATGCCGTATCTATACGCATCGCTTCATCATTAAAAAATGTTATTTCAGAGCTTGCTGTATCTTCTAAACACCGTTTTACATGAATACCTGCAAAGAGCGTCTCATTATGTGCAAGTGTATATCGAAGAGCAGAAGGTGGCACTTCTTTTAAATCAAGTATGTTTATGCCTGAAGAGAGGAGCCCACTCACAAATGCACGCTTAATCATACGTGAATTTTTATCATGATCACGTCCTACCACAACAAAAGAGTTTACTGTGAGTTGTGCACCTAAAGATTCACCAAGTTTTGTTGCCATTTCACAAGAGAGTTCTATGTTACTTTTACCATAGACACTCCCATCTTCAAAAATAGAATTTTTATATTTATTCCCTAAAATAAGGTTGTTAGTAACAATAGAAGCCGGTTCTATTTTTTTATCTGGCCAAATTATGACATCTTTGTCAAATCGTGTGAGTTCACCAACTTCACAATTCTCCGCTAAAATGAGCCCTGCCGTAGCGGTGACATTTTTTCCAATTCGATTATCGTTACAAATAACACACCCATCAAGCAAGACTTTACTTCCGACTTTTATATCTTCCCAAAATACGCTATTTTTTATTTTACAACCAGCTCCAATGGTCACATTATCGCCAATGACACTATTTGTTAATTTAACATTTTTCTTGATTGTTACATTGTTGCCTATAACAACAGTGCCTACAACCTCAACAGAATCATCAATCTCATTATTTCCAAGTGAATAGAGCACACCATCAGGATATGTTTTCTTTTTCCCCGGTATTTTAAATTTTACCTCTTTGTTAAAAATATCTTCAAACACCTCTCTGTAGCTTTGTGGATTCCCAACATCTCGCCAGTAGCCTTTGAGGGTACATGCCATTAAATCAATTTCATTTTCCATCAACAGAGGGAAAAGATCTTTTGCAAAATCAAAATTCTCACCAGCAGGAATATAGTCTAAAATTTCGGGCTCTAAAATATAAATCCCTGTATTGATAGTATCACTAAACACTTCACCCCAACTCGGCTTTTCTAAAAACTTTTCAATGACTCCCTCTTCATTTGCAATTACTACACCAAATTGCAATGGATTCTCAACTGATGTAAGACCTATGGAAAGTTTAGAGTTTTTTTCCTCATGAAATTGAAAAAGCTTTTTAAATTTAAAATCCGTCACCAAGTCACCACTAATAATAATAAAGTTATCATCACCTATGTACTCTTGTGCTAATTTAACAGCACCTGCAGTTCCATAGTCTGCATCAGGAAGGACATAAGTTATTTTTATGCCAAAGTCACTGCCATCTTTAAAATAATCTTGAATAATCTCAGGTTTGAAATAGAGCAAAACTATAAATTCAGTGATACCTAGATCTTTAAGCATCATCATTGTTGATTCCATCATAGGCTTGTTCATAATCGGTAACATCGGTTTTGGTCGTGAATTTGTCAGTGGTTGGATCCTCGTTCCAAAACCACCTGCCATTACTACTGCTTTCATATCTTCCCCTTCGTATGTAATTTACGCAAATAATTTTTGCATGATTGTTTGTGCCTCTTGTTGAATCGTTTGAAGATGTTCCTGCGAAAGAAAACTCTCTGCATAAATCTTATATATATCTTCCGTACCTGATGGACGCATCGCAACCCATCCATTTTCTGTGACAATTTTCAAACCACCAATTGACGCACCATTTCCAGAAGCATTTGTCATGATAGATTCTATTTTCTCTCCTGCCAAGCTCTCTATATCTATAGAATTTGCATTAAGATTTTTAAGTATCTTTTTTTGTTGTGCTGTTGCTGGAGCATCAATGCGAGCATAATAAGCAACGCCAAACTCTTTTTCAAATGTATTGTAAATTTCAGCGATATCTTTACCTGTCACTGCCATTATCTCAGCACTCAATAATGTCATAATAATTCCATCTTTGTCTGTTGTCCAGACACTGCCATCTTTTCTCAGGTAAGAGGCTCCAGCGCTCTCCTCCCCACCAAATCCAAGCCAGCCTTCAAAAAGACCCTCTGCAAACCATTTAAATCCTACAGGCACTTCATATACTTTTCTTTCAATGCTTGCACAAACTCTATCTATCATTGAACTTGAAACAACTGTTTTTCCAACTTGAAGATTTTTAGAAAAATTTTCTCTGTGCTTAAATAAGTACCAAATAGCTACACTTAGGTAGTGATTTGGATTAATAAGCCCTCCTTTTGGAGTCACAATGCCATGTCGATCAGAATCAGTATCATTTGCAAAGGCTAAATCATAATTATTTTTCAAATCAACAAGTGAAGCCATGGCATAGGGTGAAGAACAATCCATACGAATTTTTCCATCATGGTCTGCACTCATAAATGAGAAAGTAAAATCAACATAAGGGTGGATAATATCCATATTGAGGTTGTAGTATGATTTTATTTTTTTATACACGCCCAAAGCAGAACCACCAAGAGGATGGGCTGCCATTTTTAAATTTGCTTCTTGAATTTTTTGCATATCTACTATTTGTGACAGGGCTACAACATAGGGAGTGATAAAATCATACTCTTTTACATATTCTGTCTCTATTGCCATTTCGTAAGTAACCATTTTTACATCTTCAAGATTGTTTTGGAGTATTTCATTTGCACGTTTTTCTATAATGCTTGTTACATCTGTATCTGCAGGGCCACCATTTGGGGGATTGTACTTAAAACCACCATCTTGGGGAGGATTATGTGATGGAGTAATGACAATGCCATCTGCAATGCTCTGCACTCTTTTGTTATGTTCCAAAATTGCAAAAGAGAGTAGCGGTGTGGGAATATACTCATCATCTTTGGCAACAGCTACAGAAATTCCATTGGCAACACAAACCCGAACTGCTGTCATTTGCGCAGGTGTAGAGAGTGCGTGAGTATCTTTTGCAATATAGAGCACACCGTCATAATGCATCTTTTTTTTATATTCACATACTGCTTGCGTGATCGCCATAATATGTGCTTCATTAAAACTTTTTAAAAAAGCACCCCCACGGTGTCCAGAAGTACCAAAACTTACCCGCTCATTCTCCTGAGAACAATCAGGTGTGTACTCATAGTAAGCACTCACAAGCTCCGCTACATTTACCAACTTATCCTTTGGTACCATTTTCCCCGCTAGTACATTCACCATACAAAATTCCTTTTATTTTTTATGTAACT
>CAYRVR010000045.1:0-15929 GCA_964427835.1 uncultured Sulfurimonas sp.
AGCTCTATTACTTTTTTTTGCTCATTTTGTTCAAAGTTAAGGGGAATTTCTGCTGTAATTCCTACCGTATTATACCATCCCATCTCATCAACAACACGTCTGTGTCCATAGATGTTGAGTGTACTTTGCTCTATATATGAAGGTGTGGTGTTTAGAAGTTCCATCCGTTTTTGTTGTAGGATAAGATCAGGATTAGAGTCTTTGGAATATTGTAGTATGTACTTTTTTTGGAGTTGAATATTTTCTATGTTTTGAAAAAGTGCAAAGATAAGTTTTGTATTTTTGATTTTTTTATATTTTTCATAAATAAGAGCTGAAGAGCGTGCTCGATTGAGTAATTGTCTGATGGTATCGATATCAATTTGCGTCGTTAATGAGTTGTTGAAATCTTGCATTTTAAGGTGAAATACTTTTGTATAGAGTTGGGTTAAACGTGTAAAATAGATGTAATTAAGATGGTTTGTAAGATTATTAATCAACAGTAGTCTCTCATCATAACTATTTTTTAGGAGCTGTGAAATGTTTTGCAAATAGCTTATTTCTTCTTTTTTTTGTGCTATTTTTTTCTGTTGCATATGCTCAAATAGTCCATTTTTAAAAACATTGAATTGGATTTTGAGATCATATTCATAGTCTGTGTAATCACGAAATCTATAGTTTTGATTGATGTATTGTTCGTATTTTCCAGCAAGAGAGAGCCCATAAAAGTTCGATTGGTCTGCATAACTTTTTTGTAACTCACTATGCTTTTGGAACAAATTCTTTTGTAAATCCTGTTGCTGGCTTACTTTGGTCGAACCATTATTTGTAGTGAGAGTATAACTTTGAAATAAGCCTTGTAAAAATGCCCATTTCTCTTTTTGTTTTTTTTCTTTTTTTGGTGGTAGTTGTTTTTTTGTATGTGTTGAAAAACGAAATTTATATGTCTTTACAATTATAGCAGAAGGGTATGCCTTTTTATATTTTTGAAGACTTTTTTTTGCTTCTTTTTTCTCTTGCAAACAATTACATCGAATAGTACTATTCTTCTTGAGGTGTATTACTTTACATTCAGAAGGATAGCTATTTATTTCAGAAAACGGCTTGACAGAACTAGCAAGCTGTACTGAATAACATAATGGTAAATTAGTAGCTTGCAAGGCACTATAAATGCCCAGAAAAATAAAAAAAAAGTAATGTTTCATTTACTTAAGTCGCTTCTGAAGTCGCTTATTGAATCACAAATTCAGTAAAGTAAATACCCTGTATTTTTCCATCAGTAATCATAGCATTGAGTGCATTCATAATCTGTTCTGAGAGTTTTTTCTTGCCTTTTCTTGAAGAGATCTCTTCGAGTGTTTTTGAACTGAGAATACGGATAATTCTATCACGTAATACTGCTGTTTTTGCATCAAGTTCGGTACTGAGTTCTTCTCCGCTGAGTTCTAGTGAAATTGTGACTTTTAGGTATCGTCTTCCTGAATCACTTTTTAGATTGACTGTAAATGTATCAAGTGGATAGAGAATACCTACCTCGCTGAGAGGTTTCTCATCATCCATTGTACTGTTAGTCATGTGTTTTGCTGTGTTTGTTACCTGCTTTTCTTTCTTTTGTGGTGCAGTAGCATCGACTGCTTCATCGTCACCATTCATAAGTAAGACAGCTACAACAGCACCAACGACAATAATAAGCACAAGCACTACAATAATAATAATCATAAGCATATTACTGCCCGATTTCTTCTCTTTTACCTCTGATTCTTCTGTTTGCTCTTCTTCAGCCATTTTTTCCTCCTTGAAATTATGATACTAATGTTTTTAACGGTAAAAATTCATAGGTGTCTGCATTATAGTACTCAATATTACCTGTTTCAACATCATAACACCACCCATGTATATGTAAATCATCTGCTTCAAATCTCTCTTTAACTGCAGGATATGTGAGAATGTTTTCTATCTGTTTTATAACAGAGAGTTTTTCTGTTAAACGCAGTAGATCTGTACGATCTGCACTCGCTCCAAGACTAAGAATTGCTGATTTTTTCGCACTTTCACCTAACTCTAGCCATTTTTTTGTATGGATAAGATAAGGATCGTCCTCAATTGTTTCAAAAAGATGCTCGCAGGCTCCACAGTGTGTATGTCCACAAATAATGATTTCTGCTACATTGAGTACAGATACGGCATATTCAATTGCAGATGCTGTTGAGTGAAAATCTACATCAGATTTAAATGGTGGTACAAAATTACCTACATTACGAACGACAAAAAGATCACCTGGATTTGTTTGTACCATCATATCCGGAATAACTCTTGAGTCTGAACAACCAATAAACAGTGCTTTTGGGGATTGACCACTCTCTACAAGGTGTAAAAGGGAATCTTTGTTCTTTTTAAAGTAGTTTCTAAAAAGTTGGTTTCCCTTCGCGTACTCTTCCATATTCATAAAAAAATCCTAATTATTAACTACATTTTTTTATATTTAAAGCTTTTACTATTACTTCAAATATCGGTCCTGCTTCTCGGTTACAATCATCATGATACTCGATAATTAATACCTCTTTCCCGCTTGAAACTTTTGTTGTATATATTTCAGGAGTTAAAGAGCAAGTTTTAATAGCTTTATCGACTTCTTTTTGTACTTCCTCTTTTTCATTCTGAGAATCATAGCCTAAAGCTAATCTTGAAAACCTCTCTTCACTTCTAAACTCAGCATCAATCATTTTTTACCTTTTATGCATAATTGGGTTATTATACTATAGAAATATAGAAAAAAAACTTTAAATTTATAAATTTAATACCACTCTAAAAGCTGGGTTACTTCTGAGATAACAAAGCTTTTTATGGATGTCTTTTCAAGCGGTTTTTTAGAGACCAATGCTTTTGTAATGTTCTGCATTTTGGCCTCTTTTAAACGGGCATCAAGAGCATATACTTCTCGGACATCGCCAACTAAAGAGACCTCTCCTATAAATATTGTCTCTTTTGATATTGCCCTGTCTCTAAAACTACTAATGATAGCTGCAAGAATTGCGAGGTCTGCAGCGGTTTCTGTGATTTTTATTCCGCCTGTAATATTTATAAAAACGTCATAACCTGAGAGAGGGATTTCTAGTTTTCTCTCCAAAAGGGCTAAAAGCATATTGAGTCTATTGTTGTCAAATCCAGTTGCCTGACGTTTGGAGTTTGGCGTATGTGATTCAGAGACAAGGGCTTGAACCTCCAAAATTATAGGCCGACTTCCTTCCATTATGACGGTAAGTGCGGAACCACTTTGTTGTGAATTACGATTGAAAAAGCGGGAGGCTATATCTGTAGCGCTGACAAGTCCTTCTGCTTTCATTTCAAAAACACCTATCTCACTTGTTGCACCAAAGCGGTTTTTAAATCCTCGGAGTATTCGTAACTCTTGAGAGGAATCACCTTCAAAGTAAAGGACTGTATCTACCATATGCTCAAGCACACGAGGCCCGGCAATAGAGCCCTCTTTTGTTATATGTCCGATGATGAATATGGCTAAATCTTTTTCTTTTGCTATACGCATAAGTTCAAAAGTAATCTGTCGAACCTGCGTAACAGAACCAGGTGCCGATGTGATGTTTTCACTGTAAATTGTTTGGATAGAGTCTATAATTAAAAAATCATATTTACGGTGTTCAAGTTCCACTACTATTTGCTCGAGCCGTATTTCACTCAGCAGATAGAGTGAGTCATGGTTTGAATTGAGTCTGTTTGCTCGTAGTTTTATTTGTCCGGCAGACTCTTCACCTGTTACATAGAGAACATCTTTGCCGGTTGAGGCTATGTTTGAGCCGACTTTTAAAAGAAGGGTTGACTTTCCAACCCCGGGACTTCCTCCAATGAGTGTAAGGGAGCCAGGGACTATTCCCCCACCAAGAACATTGTCGAGCTCATTGTCTAAAGATGAAAATCTATAGACCTCTTCCTCTTTTATAGCATTAATGCTGAGTGCTTTTGGTGATGAGGATGCGGAACTTTTTGTCTGTTTTACTACTTCTTGCTGGTGTTCATTGAGTTCTATAAAACTATCCCATGCCCCACAGTTTGTACATTTTCCCATCCATTTAGGAGTTGTTAATCCACAGTGCTGACACTCAAAGAGTACTTTTTTCTTTGCCATATTATTGCCTTATATATAATATTTCATAGAATAAACTATTTTGGTAAAGAATATACAAAATATGACAAAATGAAATATTAACAGTAACTCCACTTCCCATTTTTAAATGCAATCTCAGTATCTACAGGAGTATTTGCATAGTTTACAAGCATTTTGTTCTCATCTATTTCTCGTACAAGCAAGAGCTTTTCATCGTGTAAAAATGTCTCTAGCAGCTCCATTTTTGTACTCTTTTGTTCTTCTTCTTTTTCTGTAGATGGAGTTGCCTTTTGTTCTAGCTCTTTTTCAGGAATAATTGTCTGTGCCTCTTCTTCTTGAACACTCTCTTCAAAAAGTGCATCAAGAAGTCCATCTACAAATTCATATTTGTCAAAAGGGGTAAGGTTTTCTGGTTGTTCTCCTGTGCCAACAAACAAAATAGGAAGTTTCAGAGCATAGGCAATGCTGAAAATGCTCCCTCCCTTTGCCGTCCCATCAAGTTTTGTGATGATAATTCCGTCTATTCCTATCATCTCATGGAATGCTTTAGCTTGGGCAATTGCTGAATTTCCCTGTGTACCATCTATAATTAAGAGTGTTCTATGTGGCGAACCGGGGTGGGCTTTGTCACAAATACGATTTATTTTTTTGAGTTCATTTGCCAAGTTTGTTTGTGTATGGAGACGACCAGCAGTATCTATAATGACGTTATCGTAACCTTTCGCTTTTGCTGAATCGATTGTGTCATAAGCAACAGCCGAAGAGTCATGACCCTGTTTGGAAGAGACAATAGGAATATCGAGTTTGTTTGCCCAAAGGGTGAGTTGCTCAATGGCCGCTGCACGGAAGGTATCGCCTGCACCAAGCATTACTTTTTTACCCTCTTGCTTATAGCGGTATGCTAACTTAGAAATAGTTGTTGTTTTACCCGCACCATTGACACCAACAATGAGTTCAACAAAAGGTGGCGTGTACTCAGGCTCTTCATACTTTGTATAGGCTAGGGTTGCTAGGAGCTTTGAACGTAAGATTTCACGTGTAATTTTATCTTGATAGATCTCATTAAGTATAATCTCTACTAGACTGTACTCAACATCTGCTTCTAAGAGGATATCTTCTAACTCATCTTTTGTAAAAGTAAGCTTCTTTTTTGGCGCAACAGTCTTGATCGCTTCAACAGTTTTATTAAGAGATTTTTTTATAAATCCAAACATCTATTTTCCTAATGCCTTTTTGATATCACTTTCTATAAATTCTTCTTCAGTAGCACCTTGATAATAGCTGATGATTTTGCCATCTTTATAAAGAACCATTAATGGAATACCAAAGTCTCTTCCAAGATGTAACTCTTTGGCGACTTCATCGACAATACGTCTGTTTTGATCTGAATTGACAAGGGTATAGCTTGCATTATGTTGTTGCGCAAAATTTTGTAATGTAGCATTTGGGACGCCATCTTCAACCGTTACCCCAATAACCTTGAGTTGATTTGGATATTTTTTTTGTAGCGAACTCAGATGTGAAGCCTCTGCTTGGCATGGAGGACACCATGAAGCAAAAATATCAATGAGTAAGATTTTATCTTTTTCATTTTTAAGTTGGAGACCATTATTTTGTTTATTTAGAACATACTCTTTGTTTGTAAGAGATGTGAGTACAAATTCATTTGTACTAAGGAGTGCATTTGCTTTTTTTGCAGTATCTTCTGCATGATCCTCTTTTTTTGAACATGCTTGAAAGAGAAGAGATGTAGCTAATAATGCTGTAAGTAGAGTGAGTTTTGACATAAATAGTGCCTTTGTTTTATAATTTTGTGTAAAATATGCCAAATTATAGCGACAAAGATTTAATATGACTCTTACAAAAAATAGTTTTCGGGATAAATGTATCCAAAAAATGAAAAAAAGACAAAAACAGAATAAAATTTACAGGGATGCTCTTGTTAATAAAAGATTATTGGCTGAAATAGAAAAGTTTTCTAAAAAGCGCTTAGATATTCTTTTTTATTATCCCTTGGCAAATGAAGCAAATATTGTCAAAAGTTTACAGGCATTACGTAAAAAACATAATCTCTATTTACCATTTATGGAAGGTTCAAGTTTTAAAATGGTACCATTTAGATTACCGCTTAGGAAAAAGAAATTTGGAATTTTAGAAGCGGAAAATTCATTAAAAAATATAAAAAAAATTGATATAGCAATAGTCCCTGTCGTTGGCGTAGATGGAAATTTTCAAAGGGTAGGGTATGGCAAAGGGATGTATGACCGTTTCTTTGAAAAATTACAGGTAAAGCCATATACCATTTTTGTACAATCACAACTCTGTTATACAAAGGATTTTTTGTGTGACAAATATGATATTAGTTGTGATGTACTCATAACCGCACGTACAACATTAAAAAAGTCAGGGGTATTGCTTTAGAAAAAGGGATCTGAAAATGTTAAATGAAATGCTACTTGGCGGAGGAACTGCCATTGTAAGTGGTGTTGTAGGTTTTTTCATTTCTAAAAAAATTACCGGTGCAAATTTTGACATATATGTAGAACAAGCAACAGCAAAAGCAAAAGCAATTGAGAATGAAGCGCAGACGCTTTTGGACCGTGCAAGACTCAAGGCAAAAGAGATTGAACTTGATGCTCAAACACTTTTTGATACTGCAAAAGAGCGCGCCCGTGCAGACTTTTCTCAAAGAGAAGATGCACTTGTAACAAAGGAAAAAGAGTTCCAGCGTTACAAAAAAGAGCAAGAAGAGAGTATTCAAACGCAGCTACATGCAATAAAAGCACAAAAGATTAATTTAGAAAGAAATGAAAGATCACTTGCATCACTCAAAGAAAAGTATGAGAAGTCAATCGATGATGTGTTACATACAATAGAACACTCTGCTGGACTCACACAAGAAGAGGCAAAAGCGGAGCTCTTTGATAAAATAGAAGAGAAGATGCGTGGAGAGGTTGCTCATATTGTACGAAAATATGAAAATGAGGCAAAACAAGAGGCGCAAAAAAGAGCAAACTTTATTTTGGCACAAGCAACAAGCCGTTTTGCCGGTGAGTTTGCTTCGGAGCGGCTAACAAATTTAGTCCATTTGGAAAATGATGAGCTTAAAGGCCGTATAATAGGAAAAGAGGGGCGAAATATTAAAGCCCTTGAGACACTTTTAGGCGTGGATATTATAATAGATGATACGCCAAATGCAATACTTGTGAGTAGTTTTAATTTGTATCGTCGAGCGATTGCAACAAAGACAATTCAGTTACTCATTGAAGATGGACGCATACAGCCAGCACGTATTGAAGAGATATTTCAAAAAGTCTCTGATGAATTTGAATCTAAGATACTCATAGAAGGTGAAGAGCTTATAGCTGATATGCAAATTGGAGTAATGAATCCTGAACTTATTAAACTTATAGGTCGCTTGCGTTACCGTGCGAGTTATGGACAAAATGCACTTGCACATACGCTTGAAGTAGCCCACCTCGCAGGGGTAATGGCAGCAGAAATGGGGGGAGACCCTATACTTGCCAAAAGAGCAGGTCTGTTGCATGATATTGGTAAGGCTTTAACACATGACCATGATGGAAATCATGTGGATCTAGGTGCTGAAATTTGTCGTCGATACAATGAAGACGAAGTTGTCATCAATGCAATTTATGCACACCATGGACAAGAAGAGATTAAATCAATTGAGTGTGGAGCTGTTTGTGCAGCAGATGCGCTCTCAGCTGCTCGTCCAGGTGCACGAAGAGAAGTTTTAGAGAGCTTTTTAAAACGTGTTACTGAAATTGAAGATATTGCCTCAACACACAGTGGTGTACGACAGGCCTATGCAATTAATGCCGGAAGAGAAGTTCGCGTCATTGTAAACGCAGCGCTTATAAATGATGATGAATCAACACTTTTGGCTCGTGAAATAGCCAAAGAGATAGAAGAAAAAGTGCAATACCCTGGCGAAATCAAAGTAAACGTTATACGTGAAAGTCGTGCGATTGAGTATGCAAAGTAAATTTTACTTTGCATGCGTAACCGTAACGACAACAGCTCCCCGTAAATCCCCCATTTTATAATTTTTTGCTTTATCTACTGGATACTGTTTAGCAATTGCACGTTTTAGGTCTGTATCTTTTATGTTTCCGTGGCATTTAAGACATACTTTTTGATTAAGAAGTATTGGTTTATAGTATTTATATGTCGTGGCATTCACTTTTTGTAGGAGATGATGCGGTAAAAGAACATGCTCTTGTTGTAATTTTTGCAGAGACTCCAAAATGACAGTTTCATCTTTTGCTGGTTTATTTGTAGGATTCCTATATTTGAGGCTAATGCGTTTTACACGTACACCATTTGGAAGTTTTTTATTTACCTGTTGCGTGAGATTATAAGCTTCTTGTGAACAAAAATGGAGGGCTTTCATCACTCCACCATTTTTCATCTCTTTTTTCATTTGTGAACTAAGCGTTTTTATGAGAAGTTTAGAACCTTTGTTTCCTTGCTTAACAATATTTTGCAACTCCTTGTTGTGAGCGCTGTGGTTTGTTGCAAACAAGAAAGTGGAACTAAAAAGTAGCGCAAATAGAGGAAGAGATTTCATAAGTAATCCTTGAATTGAGATATTTACAAGACTATTATAACGAGACTTATAATAATTTAATGCTAATTTGATTATAATTGCGATAATTTTTACAGACAAGGGAGCACGCCTATGGGTGAACTGTTTACTTTTTTCGGGCTTATTTCAGAAAATCATAATTTTCTTTTTATTACACACATACTGTTGACAGCATTTATCGCTTTATTTTTGGCTAAAGTTGCAATGTCAAATTTACAGTTGGTACCAAGAGGTACTCAAAATCTTATGGAAGCATACCTTGGTGGTGTTTTAGCAATGGGTACAGACGTAATGGGGAAAGCGCATGCACGTAAGTATCTTGCACTTGTTGCAACAATCGGTCTTTTTGTAGGTATTGCAAATATCATTGGTATTATCCCTGGTTTTGAAGCACCTTCTTCAAGTTTAAATATGACGTTAACGTTAGCACTTGCTGTTTTTGTTTACTATAACTATGTTGGTATTAAAACACATGGTGTATTAAAGTATTTTAAACACTTTACTGGACCAGTTTGGTGGTTGGCATGGTTGATGTTCCCTGTTGAAATCGTTTCTCACTTTTCACGTATTATCTCTCTTAGTTTCCGTCTTATGGGTAATATTAAAGGTGATGATATGTTCCTTGCTGTAATCCTTATGCTTGTCCCTTGGATTTTACCTTTGATTCCATTTGCATTACTTACATTTGGAGCATTTTTACAAGCGTTCATCTTTATGATGCTTACATATGTTTACCTTGCAGGTGCAATTGTAGTAGAAGAACACTAAGCACTTTTTATGCGAAAAGATATTTATGAACGCA
The DNA here is from genome assembly GCA_964427835.1 of uncultured Sulfurimonas sp. Classification (GTDB taxonomy): domain Bacteria; phylum Campylobacterota; class Campylobacteria; order Campylobacterales; family Sulfurimonadaceae; genus Sulfurimonas. The sequence goes on from CAYRVR010000045.1 coordinate 9,511, forward strand.
TCATAAGCTTTTTGCTTGGAGCATCATGGGGTATTGCCCTCTTTGGTGCTCTTTTTATTTTTAAAATCTTCATAAGCTTTGGGATTGCCATTGCACTTTTTACAACACTTCTCTTTATTATTCTTTCCCTTTTTCTTATCCTTTTACTTGATAGTTTTGAAGTAAATAAACAGAGACTCAAAGAGGCACAAAAGCAGACAGCACTCTTAGAAAAAATGTATAAACAAGAGACGAAATAACATCTTTTAAAGAAAAAATTAGGTAAAATAGAAATTATTCATTTTACTTAAGGAAAACTATGTTTGAAGTAGTTATTGGACTAGAAGTTCACGTACAGTTAAATACAAAAACAAAACTTTTTTGCTCGTGTCCTACGAGTTTTAATCATAAGCAAAACACAAACACATGCCCAACTTGTCTCGCTCTTCCTGGTGCATTACCTGTGCTTAACAGAGAAGTTTTACACAAATCAATTATGCTTGGAACGGCACTAAACGCAACTGTTAACAAAGTGTCATACTTTGATAGAAAATCATATTTTTATCCTGATTCTCCATCATCATACCAAATCACACAACTCTATACTCCTATAGTTGAACATGGAAAATTACAAATTGACTTTGAAGATGGAAGCAATAAAACTATTCGAGTAAACCGTGCACACATTGAAGCAGATGCAGGAAAAAATATTCATGATGGTGATATTTCAAAAGTGGATTTAAACCGTGCAGGTACGCCACTTTTAGAAATTGTTTCAGAACCAGATATGCGAAGTGCGCAAGAGGCTATTTTATACCTGAAAAAGCTTCACTCTATTGTGCGTTATCTTGATATTTCTGATGCAAATATGCAAGAGGGATCTTTTCGTTGTGATGTGAATGTCTCTATCCGTCCAAAAGGTGATGAAAAACTCTACACTCGGGTTGAAATTAAAAATATTAACTCTTTTCGTTTTATCCAACAAGCCATTGAAATTGAGGTGACTCGTCAGGTTGAGGCGTGGGAAGATGGTGTTTATGATGAAGAAATTTATCAAGAGACACGTTTGTATGACTCTGTAAAACAAGAGACACGTTCAATGCGTGGAAAAGAAGAAGCAGCGGATTATAGATATTTTCCAGAGCCTGACCTTTTGAAATGTGTAGTAACAGATGAAATGATGCAAACATACACAAAAATCCCAGAACTACCAGATGAGAAGAAAGAGAGATTTATAAAAGAGTACGGTATGAATGAGTACAATGCCGCTGTTATCACTTCGGCTGTTGAAATGGCAGACTTTTTTGAAACTATGTTACAAGAAGAGGGTGTAACTGCAAAAACAGCGACAACATGGCTTACAGTGGAGTTGCCTTCACGCTTGAAAGGGGAAGTTACTCTGCTTAATTCACCTGTAAACGCAGTGAAACTTGGCTTTTTGGTAAAACGTATTGATGATAAAACAATTAGTGGTAAAGCAGCAAAAGAGGTTCTTGACTTTCTTATGGAAAATGAGGAAGTGAGTGTTGATGATGCTATTGAAAAACTGGGGCTTAAGCAGGTGACAGATACAGGTGCTATTGAAGCTATGTGTAATGAGATTATTGATGCAAACCCTGAAAAAGTGCAAGAGTACCAAGGTGGAAAAGAGAAACTTTTTGGATTTTTTGTCGGTCAGGTTATGAAAGCGAGTAAAGGAAGTGCTAATCCACAAGTGGTAAATGAGATCTTAAAAGCTAAACTGGGTTAAATAGATGATAAAACGCTTGATATTAGATTTTGCCTATTTTTTAGATACGTCAAAAAAATATCAAGCTTTTAAAGCATCTGTCCGTGATATTTTAGAAAATGATAATAACAAGTATAAGAAATATGTAGATTTTTTTATGATTACACTTATTTTTATAAGTGTAGCGGTTCTTATTCGTGAGGTGAAGTATCATGTTAATGATTATCTTCTCTTTTTTAGTAACTACATTATATCCATCATCTTTTTTATTGAGTATATGCTGCGTTTATGGGTGAGTAGTAGCGTTAGTAAAATTATTGTTGCCCGTGCAGAACATGATACTTTTCTTTTTAGAGAGGTAGCTCTGCATAAAGCGTTTGCAACTGTTGTAAAAACAAAATTAGCATATATGCTCTCTCCTCAAGCTGTTATTGACCTATTGGCGATAATGCCCTTTTTTCACGAGTTACGGCTTTTACGTATTTTTATACTTTTTCGTGTCTTTAAAATTTTTCGTTATGCAAAAAGTTTTCAAATTCTCGCTTCCGTTTTAGTCTCTAAGAGGTATGAATTTTTAACACTTGGTATATTTGCTGCCATTGTGATTTTTATCTCTTCAGTACTTATTTATACGATGGAAGCACGTTATGCTAACTCTTCGATTCATACTCTTTTTGAAGCTTTTTACTGGTCAATTGTTACAATTTCAACAGTTGGGTATGGGGATATTGCTCCTGTTTCAGATGAAGGGCGAATTGTTGCGGTTATTGTAATTTTGTCTGGAGTTGCTGTTTTAGCATTTACAACATCTCTATTTGTTTCAGCATTTACAGAAAAAATAGATGAAATTCTTGAAATCAAAAGTCTAGAAAATGTTTCTAAATTGAAGCGTTTTTATCTTATTTGTGGGTACGATAAAGTAGCTGTTGAAGTTGCAAAGAAATTGTCTTCGCATGGGTATTCCATGGTTGTCTTAGATGGGAATTTATCGCATATTAATGAGGCAAAAAAAGATGGTTATCTTGCACTGCATTATAATCCGGGTGATGTAGAGAGCTACAAAAAATTAAATATAGATATAAAAAGACAGGTCAAAGCAATTTTATGCCTGCATGAAGATGATGTGAAAAATGTCTATGCTGCACTTACCATTCGCTCTATTGAAGCAGATATTTTTATACTTGCTCTGTTGATGGAAGATTCAAATAGAAAAAAATTGCTCTTTGCGGGTATTAATCAAATTGTCTATCCTCAAGAATTAGTAGGTCTTATTACAAAAGAATTTGTTGGAAAACCTGCTGCGTTTGAGGTGATACATGAACTACGTAATGAGTCTTCAGAGGCAGTTATTGATGAACTTGGTATTACTCAGCGGATTGTAGAATCATTTCCTACTATTGGACATCTCCATAATCAGCAGTATAGAATTGTTCTTTTAGGTCTGTATAAAACACAAAAAGATAGATTTTATTTTAATCCTATAGATGATACAATTCTTGAAGTGGGGGATTATCTTTTAGTTGTTGGGTATAATATTTTTATAAAAGAGTTTGAAAAATTTTTACATACAAAGGGTGATGATGTCTAAAGATACAGCGCTCATTTTTGGGCATAATAAATATGCCCACGAAATTATTTCCAATATCAAAGGCAATTATAAAACCTTAAAAGTATATACTCTTGGTGATGAAAAAATTGAGAAAAATGGTTATGAACTTGAGCATTTTGATTTGAGTGATGAGTGGGAGAGTTTAAATCAAGACATTGCAATTGAAAATTCAATTGCCTTTTGTGTTTTACAAAATGGTGCTGAAAATATCTTTTTGACTATTTCTCTGCGTGCTAGTTTTAAAAATTTAACGATTATAGCCTTGGCTTCTGATAAAGAAAATGCAAGAAAATTAAAACTTGCAGGGGCAAATAAGGTTATACCTCTAATAGAGACGACTTCAGATATTATTACAAATATGTTGGAAAAACCAATTTCTAATAAAATTTTACATAGTATTCTTTATGAAGAGAGTGCTTTAAAAATCGCACAAATTCAGATTGGCAAAGAGAGCTCTTTTAAAGATGAAGAGTTAAAAAACATTGACTGGACACGCTATAATGGTATTGTAGTCCTGTCTGTTATGCATGAAAACAGGAAGACAGAATTTATATACTCTTCTAAAGCAACAAAGCATATTCTGAAAGAGGGTGATGTTTTGGTAGTGGTCGGTTTTGAAAGTGATATACAAGAGTTTGAAAAACGTATAAGGAGTAAAAGATATGTTAATTGGAGTCATTGGAGCTGGTAAATGGGGGAGTGCATTAGCATATGCTTTGAGTGAAAAGAATGATGTACTCATTACTTCAAGAACACCAAGAGATCTTGAAAATTTTGTCTCTCTTGAAAAAATTTTGGAGTGTGAATACTTAGTCATTACTGTTCCTGCTCAGCAGGTTGCAAAATGGTTAGAGGAGAACTTTGTATTTAAAAATCAAAAAATTCTTGTTGCGTCTAAGGGAATTGATGCAAAGAGTGGCAAATTTTTAAATGAAATTTATGCAGAGTATGTTCCAACAGAAAATTTGGCATTTTTATCGGGTCCCTCTTTTGCTACAGAAGTTATGCAGTCTTTACCTACTGCGCTAGTAGTAAACGCAGTAGATAGTAGTGTATCGCAACAGTTTGCTTCTTTTTTCCCATCTTTTATAAAAACATATACATCAAGTGATGTCATTGGAGCAGAAGTCTGCGGTGCCTATAAAAATGTTATTGCTATTGCTGCTGGCATTTGTAATGGATTGCAACTCGGTAATAATGCCTCTGCTGCATTAATAGCAAGAGGTTTAGTTGAGATGCAACGCTTTGGTCTGTCCTATGGAGCAAAAGAAGAGAGTTTTGTAGGCTTAAGTGGAGCAGGGGATCTCTTTTTAACAGCATCTTCACCAATGAGTAGAAATTTTCGTGTCGGTTTAGGTCTGGCAAAATCCCAAACGCAGCAACAAATTATAAATGATTTGGGTGAGGTTGCAGAGGGAATCGGAACAGCGTATGCCTTGCATGAAATTGCACAACAAAATGCTTTGTATTTACCAATAGCGAGAGAGGTTTATTTGACACTTGAGGGGAAAAATCCAAAAGAGAGTCTGCACGATTTACTAGAAAATTAAAAATAAGGGAGAAAAAATGCTCTTAGACAAAAATCAACTCTTACAAATAGCATTTGCTTTTGTTCTTGGCATAGCTGTCTATTTTTTTGGACTGACTGCGTTTAATGAGCGGCAGAGTGAACTTTTAGGGACTATTACTTTTCTTGTCGTGCTGTGGACAAATGAGGCACTGCCTCTTGGCGTTGTCTCTCTTTTGCCTATTGTTCTTTTTCCCGCCTTTGGAATCATCTCCACAAAAGCGACAACTCTCAATTATGGACATCCTATTATATACCTCTTCTTAGGTGGTTTTTTACTTGCGATTGCGGTAGAAAAGAGTAATCTCCACATGCATATTTCAAACAAACTTCTCTCATTCTTTCCTTCCACACCAAGAGGAGTTATATTTTCTCTTGCGGTGACTACGGCACTTTTAAGTGCTGTACTTTCAAATACAACAACAACACTCCTGCTAATGCCGATCGCACTTTTTTTAAGTGATAACAAAAAATTACAGATGCGTTTTGTTTTAGCAATAGCCTATGGAGCAAGTGTTGGAGGTATATTAACCCCAATTGGAACACCTCCAAATTTGATTCTTTTAGGTGTTATGCAGGACAAACATATGCAAATCATCTCTTTCTTTCAATGGATGATGCTTGTGGCTCCAGTTGTTTTTGTTATGATTGGTGTTGTAGGTATGCTTTTAAGTATTGGTGTCAATGAGTTAAAGGTTGAAAAAAACATAACAACTGATTCGCTTGATATTTCGCAGAAGAAGGTTATGTTTCTTTTACTTGCTGTGATTGCTGTGCTTTTTGTGAATGCCCCTATTAAGCCTTACTGGAATGGACTTGGCATGAGCGAAAGTGGAATATTGCTTGGTTTTGGAATATTACTTTTTGTCTCACCTTTTAAAATACTAGAGTGGGAAGAAGACAGTAAAAAAATTCCTTTTGGGATTATATTTTTATTTGGTGCCGGTTTTTCTATAGCAAAGGCTTTCACACAAACTGGACTTGCTGATAAAATTGCACACTATCTCTTACAAATGACAGATATTACACCTATTTTTCTTCTTTTTAGCGTTGCTTTTTTGATCACTTTTACCACAGAAATCACATCAAATACAGCGCTTATTTCTATAATGCTTCCTGTAATTTATGCGGTATCACAAGCAGCAGGAATTGACACAACCCTCTTTATGATGGTTGCAACCGTCTGTGCTTCGTATGCTTTCATGTTGCCAATTGCAACTCCTCCAAACGCAATAGCTATGAGTAGTGGTGTCATTAATGTCAAAGATATGATACGGTATGGATTTGTTTTAAATTTGATAGGAATAGTCTCTATAGTCCTTGTTGCAGAGTATTTTTGGAAACTTTTTATTTAAAACTGACCTTACGCACTTTTGTAAAAAAGTTCGTAAAAGTTGCCTATTCTCTCAAAAAGTTTACTTTTTGTAGCTTTAGTGCGTAACATCAGTTAGAAGTAGAGTGTGATTTTCTTTTTTGTAGGAATTTCCAGAAATCTTTGAGGATTAAAAATACACAGTAGAGCCATAGGACATCCA
>CAYRVR010000046.1:0-15558 GCA_964427835.1 uncultured Sulfurimonas sp.
TAGCAGTTATTAAAGTTGGTGCTGCAACTGAAACTGAAATGAAAGAGAAAAAAGACAGAGTTGACGATGCACTCTCAGCGACAAAAGCAGCTGTTGAAGAGGGAATTGTCATTGGTGGTGGAGCAGCACTTGTACGCGCTGCAGCAAAAGTTTCTACTGATGACCTTGAAGGTGATCAAAAAATTGGTGCTGAGATCATCTTACGTGCTGTAAAAGCTCCTGTAAAACAAATAGCAGCAAATGCTGGCTATGATACAGGTGTTGTTGTAAATGCAATTGAAAATGCAGAAGATGAAAAAGTTGGTTTCAATGCTGCAACAGGTGAATATGTAGATATGTTCGATGCAGGTATTATTGATCCACTTAAAGTGGAACGTGTTGCCCTTACAAACGCAACTTCTGTTTCAAGTTTACTCTTAACAACAGAAGCAGCAATCTATGAAATTCCAAAAGAAGAGAGTGCAGCGCCAGACATGGGTGCAGGAATGCCTCCACAAATGGGAATGCCTGGAATGATGTAAAACGTATAAAAACGGTTCTACGCCGTTTTTATACTTCCCCCTCTGAACACTTCTAAAACTATGCTACAATATCTTCAAATTTGACAACAAAGTAATACAATGAAAAAGAAAACTGTCTCTCTAGTCCTTGGAAGTGGTGGTGCACGAGGTTTAGCCCACATTGGTATCATCCGCTACCTTGAAGAACACAATTATGAAATTACTTCCATATCTGGATGCTCAATAGGAGCATTAGTTGGCGGTTTTTATGCTGCAGATAGATTAGACAACTATGAACAATGGCTCAAAAATGCCAATACATTAGATATGCTTACACTACTTGACTTTAAAGGCTCTGGAGGTCTTGTGTCCGGTGAAAAACTGATGATAAAACTCAAAGAGCTCCTAGGTGATGTAGACATAGAAAATCTACCTATAAAATTTACTGCTGTAGCAACAGATATTGACACAGAAAAAGAGGTCTGGATAAATAGTGGTTCTTTACTAAACGCAGTGAGAGCTTCCATATCGTTACCTCTCTTTTTCACACCTTATATAACAGCTTCAGGAAAGCGTCTTGTAGATGGTGGTGTCCTCAATCCTGTTCCTATAGCACCAAGCTTCCATAACGACACGGACTTAACAATCTCCGTCAATCTTGGAGGAGAAGCCTCAAGTGAATTTCCCATTCAAAAAAAACAAAGAAACAAGACACTTTCAAAAAAGATTCAAGAGTATATGAAAAATATTTCTCTGCCAGATTCTATTGCCAAAGAAAATGGTATGTATGTCATTGCAAATAAATCTTTTGAAACACTCCAAGGAGCCCTTGCAAGAATGAAACTTGCAGCTTACCCATCTGATGTAGAGATTAATATTCCAAGAAACCTCTGTGGTACTTTTGAGTTTCACAAAGCAGAGGAACTCATAGAGTATGGTTACAATCTTTGTAAAAAGCGAACTGATTTATAATTGATTTGCCAAATATGACTACACTTGTAAAACACAAAGGATTTTTTATGAATAACAAACTCATTTTTATAACTGTTTTTATAAGTAACATTGCATTTGGTGCAGTTGTAAGCTTACCAACAAGAATCGATACAATAAATACAAAAGAGAATCAGACCCTTGCACATAAATCTGTAAAAAAACTTTCACAACAAGGACTTGAGAGCGACGTTGCTCTCAATCAAGTCACAAATACACTCAAAGCACATGGAAATACAAGTGAAATAATGGTACAAAATATATTGGCAGCAGTTCCCACACTCCATGAAGAGGACATTGTTGCGTTTGTAGCACAAAAAGCACTCCATAAAGAGCACATAGATCTTAGTTCATATGAAACCCTCATTTCTCTTATGCAACATAAGTCCAGAGTGCTTCTTGATAGTAAGATGACCAATACTCTCCAACAAATATGTACACGTAATCAACAAATAAAAAAGGGTACTGTGTAAAAGATGAAGATTGAAAATCCCTTTGAATCAGGACATATAAAAAATTACATTCTGCTCTATGCAAGTGTTGTTGTCATTATGGTGCTATTTTTTCTCGCTACGACTCTCTTTCATGAGGATACAAAGCAAATTGAAAAAAAGCAATTTAACACCTCTACAAAAATAGAACAAGTAAATAAAAAAGCTCCAAAAGTACAAACAAGAAAGTTTAAACTTTTAGAAAAATCATACTAAAAAATTAGAGCTTCCATTTACTTTTTAGTAACTATATAGAGCTGTTCATGTCCAAGTTTCTTTAAAATATCCATGACCGAGACAAAGTCTTGAAACTTCGCAGCTTTATCACTGTGAAGCACTACTACTTGCTGCTTTGCAATGCCTGATAGCTTTGCCTGCAACTCTTGTACATTCACTTTCTGCTTTTCAAAATAGAGCTCTCCATTTGCACGGACATAAACATTTACCTCTTTTTTGATCTCTTTCTTTTCACTCGCCTTTGCCTGTGGTAAATTTACAGGAATAACCCCCTGCTTAATAAATGTAGCCGTTGTAAGAACCATAACAAGTAAGACAAGCATAATATCGATAAAAGGGATGACATTAATCTGGTCAAATTTTTTAAAATTTTTCTTTTTACACTTCGACATTAGTTTTGTGCTTCCTCTTGTGCCACATCAAATTTTGTAAGGATTCTCTCTACTTTTCTCAAAGCTATAGTGTATGCGACAATAGCAGGCATAGCAACTACCAATCCCATTGCTGTTGCTTTGAGAGCCAAAGCTAAACCAACCATAATTTTCTTTGCATCCACAGCACCCAAGTCACCTAAAGTATAAAATGTAATCATAATACCCACAACAGTTCCTAACAACCCCACATAAGGAGCATTAGTGCCTATACCACTTAAAACATTGATATTATCCGTCAAGTCTAATTCCAGATTATCCCGGTGTTTGTAGTCTTCAATGCGTACACTTTTGTAAAACATCATCCGTTCAATAAACAACCAAAGTGTCACAATACTCATAAGTATCAATGTTCCCATTACTCCATAATCAAGTGCATTTTCTGCATATGCCAAAAAACCGTTTGTTTGCATTATTTATCCTATTTAAATTGTAGTTGTACTGTTGTTCCAACACTCTTTTGAGAGTCAAAACTTAAACTGATACCATTCTTATCACAGTATCTTTTCACAAGGTTAAGTCCTATGCCAAATCCTTGCATATCACTATTTGTTTGGTAGTATTTATCGAAAATATGAACAATCTCCAACTCATCCATGCCCACACCATAATCTCGAATACGTAATCTGCTCTCTTGAAGAAAAACATCTATAGTTTTTGAATTGTCCGAATATTTTACAGCATTATCAATTAAATTGTCAATCACCTTTGCTAAACCTTTTTTATCACCAAAAATTTCAAGAGGCTCCAACAAAAGATGAAAAGCCATATGCGGATATAACTTTTGCAAAAACACAACCCTCTCTTTTACCAATTCAGAGACATCAAACATCTCTTTTACACTCTGCTCACTCTGCATTTTTATAAGATAATCTAACTCATTATAACGTTCTTGTAGCATATTACATGCGCCCTCTATACGTCCAATTCTTTTGAGAGTTTTTACATCATCCACATTCTTTTGCAACATCTGCGTGTTACTTCTAATAGTGCTTATTGGAAGGTTAAGTTCATGGAGTGTCTCTTTTGAGAGTGACTGTAAATTAGTGACATATTCAGAGAGTGGATCAACGGCTAGTTTCGATATAAAAAATGCCGAAAGTACAATAATAAAAAAAAGTACGCTAGCAAAAAGAAAAATATTTGCTATCTGCAATACAACTAAAAAGTAATATACTATGGACACAAAAGCAACAACCGTTAAAATATAGTATATGAAAATATTTATACGTAAATTACGAAACAAGTTTATACCCTATACCCCGTATATTTTCAATTTCAAAGTCTTCCAAAAGTTGCTTCAATCTATTGATATAGACACGAATGGCACCATCACTCCCTCCACTCTCTGCACTGCTCCACAATTCATTGTAAATCAACTCTTTTGGAACCACCTGATTTGCATTATCCATCAACAAAACAAGTAAATGGTACTCTTTATTGGAAAGTTCCAATCTCTCTCCATCATACGAAATAGTTTTATGATGCTTGTCATAACATAAACGACCAAGGCATTGTTTTTTCTCACCCTGTGTCCGTCGAAGCACTGCGTTTAAACGCAGTATAAGTTCTCTATTATCAACCGGTTTGCTTATAAAATCATCTGCGCCACTTACAAAAGCATCTGCGAGTGTATCTTTATCACTATATGAGGTAAGAAATATTGCAGGGGTGGCATCATCCACTGCCCGCAACTCACTAAGAAAAGAGATACCATTCACCAAGGGAACATTTATATCCAAAAGATAGAGATCAAATTTTTGATGAAAGGTTGCATCAAGTGCATCTTGACCATTTGTAGTGTGTATAACCTCAAAATCTTCATCTTCAAGTAAATCTACTATGGTTTCACCAAAAAGTAGATCATCTTCAAGCAAAAGTATTTTAATCGACACTCGCTATAGCCCACCCTATCACTTCTCCAGCATACATTGGCACAACACCACCGTAATTTTCAGGAACAACAAAAGGTCTTTTTTCTAAAGTAACTTCTTTAAACTCTGGACATATTCCATAGATGTTTTGTGCATTGTCACTTACAAAGGACTGTAAATTATCAAGTTTATCGAATTGTTCAAAAATCTCTGTTAAAAGTTGCAAGGAAATAGGAGCAGTAAAAACACCCGCGGCACATCCACAAGACTCTTTTTTATGCTGAGGATGTGGTGCAGAATCAGATCCAAACATCACTTTAGGATGTGCTTCAAGTGCGACGCTCAAAAGCGCATCCAAATCTTCTGGTCGTTTTGCTATTGGCTTACAAAAATGGTGTGGCATCATCATTCCACCAATGACATCATCAAGAGTAAGCAGGAGGTGATGTACTGTAATAGTTGCATAAAGATTGTCATACTTATCCAACATATCGACTGCGGCTTTTGTAGTAATGTGTTCCATAACAATTTTTAAATCAGGAAAATTTTTCGCTAAAAGTTCGTATATACTCATAAATTCAGCTTCTCTATCCATCACAAAACCATCTGTTTCACCATGCACACAAAGTGGAATTTCCAAGTCACTCATTGCCTGAAGTGTTTGTCGCATCTCTTCAATATCAAATGAAGCAACACCACCCTCCGAATTTGTAGTAATTCCAGCAGGATACAGTTTGATAGCCGTAATTTCATCGACAACACTTTCTAAAAAAGTTTTATCATAATTTTTATAAAATAGTGTCATATATGGTTCAAAGTAGTCATTAGGAACAGCGGCCATTATGCGTTGTTTATATGATTTTACCGCCTCAAGGGTATCGACTGGCGGAACAAGATTTGGCATAATAAGCGCCCCACTGTAGGTATAAGCAGTAAGAGGAGCAACCGTTTCAAGCATAACACCATCGCGTAGGTGTAAGTGCATATCCAAAGGCATTAAAAGTGTATGAGTTTTCATAAAGTCTTCCTTGTTATTCTATTGTTAGAATTATAGCAAGTTGCTATTAAAGACCCCATAAATATACATCACTAAATGCTATAATCATTCCAAACAGAGCCATCATCTTATAGAGATGGCTGATTTTTATAAAAGGCTTTCCATCTATGAAAACACCAAGTTGCACAGTGCTTACCATAAGTGAAGCTGCTATAAAAAAGAGATACCCTACTATGGCTACAACATACCATGTTTTATGTGTGAACCCATAGGCTAAAAGTGCTACAATCGCAGCACCAACTATTATGTTTTGAATAAAAAAATTCATATTTGATTTTTCTTCTTTTTTATAAACACGGGCAATTTTAAAATACAAAAATGCCAAAAAGAGGGAGAAATAAAAGAGCATAAGCAAACTTCCTAAAATTAAATTTCAGCAATTTTACCTATAATAATATTAAGTTATGATTATAATTCATATATTTTATAATTTTTAAGCACTCTCTATTAAATTGTTTTTAGGAGTAGATATGGAAAGAATAACCTCTTCTTCAATTGTTGCAGGCAATTTTCCAGCAGCAGCCAAATCAAGAATTTTGTGCAATCGCTTCTCTTCATACTCTTTTGCTTTAAGTATCTGCTCGTGACGAAGTTTTTCTTCATGCAATTGCCTTTTTAACTCTCTGTTTTTTTTGCTATTTAAGTAGAGAAGTACAAGCGCGATAATAAGAAAAAGAATAACCGCTATTACAATATAAACTGTATACTGCATACTCTCTTTATGTGTACTTGCTTGGACTTTTGAAGTTGTAATTTTTGTAAGAGAATCTGATTTTGCAATCTCTTGCTGCGTTTTTGCTTGAACTTTAGCTATACTCAACTGATTCTCTGACTCAATTTTTGCGATTTTAACCTTTGCGTTTGCCTCAATTTTAGAGAGTTCTATTTTATTTTTACGCTCAAGAGATTTATCCGCTGAGAGGTAGGCAAGGGAGTTTGGGTTCACCTTTGTAGAATCCTTCCCAAGAAGAGAAATGCTTTTGTGTGTATCACTCTCTCCACAAGCTGTCAAAAATAAAAATAAGGATACAATCAATACACTATACAAAAGCCTTTTCACCACTACTCCCTCATAACTCTTTTATCTGAAATTATAGCTTAGTAAAACTTACAAAAGTAACTTTGCTTCTTTAATAAGCGCATTTACCGCATTTTCATAATGTTTTGCCGCATCTGCATCAGTAGACTCAAAACGTGTAACAAGTACCGGTGTTGTGTTACTCGCACGTACAAGTCCCCAGCCATTTTCAAAGTTTATACGAACACCATCAACATCTATGATATTTTTGACTTTTGGAAAGTCAGCTGGTGGATTTTGTAGCAACTCTTTTACTTTATCTATGATTTTAAACTTTTCTGCTTCTGTTGTCTCTACTTTGATCTCTTCAGTAGAGTACACTTTAGGGAGTTTTGCAAGTTCTGCATCAAGGTCAATGCCCTCATGGATAAGCTCTAACATTCTTAAAGTTGCATAGATAGCGTCATCATAACCAAAATAGCGATTTTTAAAGAAAATGTGACCACTTACTTCACAAGCAAGATCTGCGTTAACCTCTTTCATCTTTACTTTCAGATTCGAGTGTCCTGTTTTGTACATGATAGCTTTTGCCCCGCGACGCTCTAGCTCATCATACATTACTTGTGAGCATTTCACCTCACCAATAACCGTTGGTTTATCCATAGTCATACTATATAAAAGCGCCATCATATCGCCTTTGATATTGTTCTTATGCGTTAAAACTGCTATTCTATCAGCATCACCATCATAAGCAAAGCCAATGTCACCCTCTTTCTCAAGTAAAACTTTCAAATCATGTAAATTTGCTTCAACAGAAGGGTCTGGATGATGGTTTGGAAAGGTGCCATCTGGCTCAACATAGAGCCCTTTTGTATTTAATTGTAAGTTTTTAAATATATCTTCAGTAACAATTCCAGCCACGCCATTGCCACAATCATAAACGATTTTTTCAGTCATCCCTTTAATATGCTGGAACTCTTCTACCAAAAAGTCAATGTATCTCTCAACAGCATTGATTTTTGTCACATCTCTTGGCACTGCGTTTGGCATAGCCATAGCTTCACATTCACGCCCAAGAGCGTAGATATCTTCACCAAAAAACGGTGCTTTATCGACTGTGATTTTAAAGCCATTGTATTCACTAGGATTGTGTGAGCCTGTAATCATCACAGAAGCAGAAGGGGTAACACCATCCCACTCCTGATAGTTTGTAAAGTAGTTCACAGGAGTAGGAACCATCCCCATATCAAGCACTTTTTTTCCCCCTGCGTTTAAACCACGCACAAGATACTCAAAAAGGATAGGAGAATGCGAACGTGCATCATATCCAACAGATACATACTCCCCATCTATCTTACTAGCAAGTCCGTAGCCAATTTTCACTACACTCTCTTCATTCAACTCTTTTTCGTAGATACCTCTGATGTCGTACTCTCTGTAAATGCTCACAACTACTTCCTTTTAAAAATTTAATAGAAAATAATACAATAAAATTGTTTAAAAACAGGAAAAAAGCTACTGCATCTCTTTTTTATTTGTAATACTTTGCAAATAATTTGAAATATTCATCAAAGAAAAGGTTACTAAAAATATCATAAGTCCTGGGAAAAAGCTTACCCACCATGCAATGTCAACAACATCTTTGCCACCACTAAGAATCGTCCCCCAACTCATTTGTGGAGCGACAATTCCAAGACCTAAAAAGCTCAGTCCTGATTCTGCTAAAATAGCACCACCAACACCAAAAGTAAAGCTTACAAAGTAAATAGGTGCCAAAATTGGTGCATAGTATTTTAGAAGTATCTTCCATCGGCTTACCTGCGCAATTTTTAGTATTTTAATATATGGCTGTGAAGTGATTTTAAAACTCTCAGAGCGGATGAGCCTTGCTGTTGTCATCCAACCTGTAATTGAAATGATTATAATGAGTACCCAAACAGAAGCATTAACATAACTTACAAGTGCTAGTAGTAAAAAAAATGTAGGAAATGTCAAAAACAGATCCACACTTACTACAAAAAACTTATCAAAATTACCTCGTAGGTAACCTGCCAATGAACCAAATATAAAGCCAATAAATGAGGCTATTAAAGCACTTCCCACCCCTATGGTTAAAGAGACTTTTCCGCCTGCTATCAAACGAGCTAAAATATCTCTTCCAAGTCGATCTGTGCCTAAGAAATGTGTAAAAGAAGGACTTAGTAGTATAGAATGAGCATCCAAAGCAGAGGGATTTACCGTATAGAAAAAATCCCCAACGAAAGAGAAAAGAAAAAGAAATACTAATAAAAATATACTAAAAAGTGGCATACACTACTGTTTTATACCTAAAAGTGTCTGCATCATCTGATCAACCGTTGTAATGACTTTTGCTGCCGCACCGTATGATGTCTGGTATTTTATGAGATTTGTCATCTCCTCATCCACGCTTACTTTCGACACAGAGTTATACTCAAGCTCTGTTGCATTAAACTGTGTTGTGACAGTATCATTTCTTGATGTTGCTGCGTTTGTTGCTATTCCAACATAAGTGCTTGTTACATCAAACATCCCATAAAGTGTTGTATTGTAATCTTCTGAGCCAACATGGAAGTCATACTTTTCAAACTGTTGTTGCACCATATCAAGAGCCAGTCGATTGTCACCGGCACTTGATGAATATCCTGCATGAAGCAGTGTTGGATTGAGTTCAAATGTAGTATTTAATTTGACATCCCTAGCATTTTTTCCATCAAAATATCTCCCCAATCCCAAAGCACCTGCAAAATTTGTCCCTGAGTTAAAAGAGCCCTCTTTAACGTTGTCTTTTACTGAAAAGGTATACCCTTTTGACTCAGCTTCGGGAGTCATATAAAGTTCTAATTTTTGCTCACCCGTAGCAGAGGGTGCATAGTTAAATTTCAAAAAGTCATCAACATCATTTGTCGCATTAGAATCATCATTATCATCTTTATTCGCTTCTAGTTGTGCCTTGATGGAGTTTGTTCCATTTGTCATTGATGTTTCTACATCAATATTTACCTTTCTGCTTGCCACTGCATTTCCATCTAAATCATAAATGATAACATCAAAAGAACCCTCTTTTATGCCCATATTTGAGCTTACAAGAGAATTGGAACCTTCAAGTTCGACAATGTTAGACTCTTTACGCACAGACGCACTTTGCGCATAAATATTATTGGTTGTTTCTATAAGTCCTTTTGCAAAAGCATCCAAATCAGTTACAGTTTTTTGAATAACGCCATCTACGGGCATACCACTTGTTGTATCAAGTGCTCCTCCCCGCAAATCTAAAATTGCACCGATTTTACCACCTTTTATCTCTTCATTCATTGGTATAAGTACGCCATCTTGCCTTTCATATGATATATCATAAAAGCCAAACTTGTTTTTATCATTATCTAAACGCAGCGGATGGTATGTTCCACCATCAACAATATTAAAACCATTAACACTCAAGGTATAACTTCCTGTTCGAGTATTTGAATTACTATCAATTTGAATATTTGCTTCAAGTTGTCCCTGATTTACATTTGCACCTATCAAGCGGGAGAGACTTCTCTCAATAACGTTGCGTTTATCCCGTAAATCATTTGCTGTATATTTCCCACCATTTTCTGCATTATCTATAGAAACATTCAAGTCTGCAAGTTGCTGCGCTAAATCATTTACTTGTTTGATATTCACAGCCAATTGGTCATTCATTTGATGTTGTAAATTTAAAACCTGACCTTGCGTTTGTTGAATATGTTTTGTAAGGGTTTCACTCTGTTTTGCTAAGGCAACTTTTATAGAGTCATTGTCAGGATTGTCGGCAAAGGTCTGCCACATATTGTAGTATTGAGACAAATCTGTTTTAATTCCAACACCATCAACTTCGGGAAAATATGTTGAGAGTTCTTCTAATGTTTGTTTCTCAAAATCACTGTACTCTTTATCGGAAGAAACACTGTTATAACGATCAAAAACAAAATTGTCAAAAACTCTCTTAATATCTTGTACCTCAACGCCATTGCCCACCTGACCTGGCCGCATTATGATTGGTGTTGCTGCAGAGGTAATTACTCTTTGTCTTGTATAACCTTCTGTTTCAGCATTTGAGATATTGTGTCCTGTCGTATTTATACCGACTTGTGCTGCGTTTAAACCACTGTATCCAATGCCTAATGTATTGAAAATAGAAGCCATTTTACGCTCTCACTTTTAAAATAGCAGCATCTTTACTTGGAACTTTTTTGTAGCCTTGCATTTCAGTTGGAACGAGTCTTTCTAAAAAAGTATTGTACAAATTACTGACGATAACAACTAATTTCGCATACTCTTTATTGACTTCATGAAGTTTTGAGAGTTTCACTTTTAAAGCATCTAAAAGGAGGTGTTGTTCTTCATTAAGTAGTTCAGGGAGCTCTTTATTTGGATTTTCTTCTATCATTTTTGCTATTTCATAATCAATCATAGATTTTTTCGCTTCAAAACTTTTGAGTTTCTCCTCTTTTAAAGCAAGTCTCTCAAATTGAGGATCATGTTGTGCACCTTTTATATCTGTTATATCTGATTGCGTCATTATGATCAAATCTTCTAAATCAGTTAAAGTAGTTTGTAAATGATGTGTCAACATGCCTTCTCTCCCTTGTATCTTTTTACATTAACTCGTCAGCCATCTTATTTGCCAAGGCTGCGAGGTCTATTTTATACTCTCCAGAGTCTATAGACTCTTTGAGTTTTTCTATTCTGCTGTTTCCATTTTGGGTTGTTGCACCCACTTTTGCATTTGCTTTTGGTTCTGCACTCTTACTCGCATTTGTATAAGCAAGATTGGCAGTTGCACTATTTATATTTGATATCATAATATTTCCTTATCAAAGCCCTATAATACAGACTCTATTCATCTATTGCTATATCGACAAATAGAGAAATTTCTAAAGCCTTTTAAGCATTCTTTCGTGATAAATAATCATAGAGCATTTGTGAAAAACCAAAACTCCCCGCACTCGCTTTTGAGAGTTCGTCTCTATACATTGATTTGTATATTTTCTCACCCGGATCATTTTGTGATGAGAAAAGATTTTTCTCGTCTTTCATCGCATTATCCATAAGCATTTTTATTAACACAGCTTCAAAAGCATCTGTCTGTTTTCGTAAAGCTTTGTCATCTGCTTTGGCGTCTATTTTTGGGATTGCACCATTTTGTGCTGCCATCTGTGCTTTCATAGCAGCTGCGTTTATACCGTAATCCATCATATCACCTCTAAATCTGCTGAAATACTTCCAGCACTTTTCATTGCTTCAAGTATAGAAATTATATCTTTTGGTGTTGCTCCTAGCTTATCAAGAGAACGTACCAAATTTGCAACTGTTGTTGTGCCTTTTTTCGTATATACAGCATCTTCATTAAGCCCAATTACAAGGTTATTATCCACCTTCATTGCTCCAGCAGGATCACTCACACTCTTTTGTGGTATGATTTTAATCGTAATATCGCCATGTGTAAGTATAATCGGCTTTAATTCTATATCAACACCAGCAACAATAGTGCCAGTTCTTTCATTTATAATGATTTTATCTTTTGGTGTATAGTCCATATCGATATTTTGAACCTCTGCTAAAAACTCAATCATCGAACGGTTTTTTGGACATTGTAGCTTGATGCTACGTGAATCTGTTGCCACAGCGACCTGTGTTGCATAAAATTTATTAATGGCATTTTGTACACTCACGGCATTTTTAAAGTCTGACTCTTTGAGTGAGAGTGTCGCGTAGTGTTGATTATAAAGATTTGAATTAATTTCACGTTCTATAATACCACCATTATAGACTACACCACTTGTTGGATGTGACTCACTTCCCGCACCACGGACGTTTCTTCCACCAATGCTTACAGAACCCTGTGCGAGTGCATAAATTTTTCCATCAACCCCTTTAAGCGGTGTCATTAACAGTGTTCCGCCCTCAAGTGATTTAGCATCGCCTATTGAAGAGACGATGACATTAAATTTATCTCCCTGACGAGAAAATGGTTTCATCCGTGCAGTAACCACAACAGCTGCAACATTTTTTGATTTAATGTCTATTGGTTTCATATCAATATCCATGGCTTTAAGCATGTTTGAAATAGACTGTAGCGTAAATTTTGAGGTCGTTCCATCACCTGTTTTTTTCAAACCCACAACAAGAGAATACCCAATAATCTGATTTTCCCGCACACCAATAATGCTGGAAATATCTGAAATCTTCGTTGCGTTTAGTGATGAAAAAAGAAATAAAAACAGTAAAATATATTTCATACCAATCCTTCTATATATAGAAGGGACTTAGCAATATTTATTCCATATTGAAATAAGTGAGTGTCGTTTTTCCAAATTTTTTTGATTTTGTCTGGAGAAAATTTCCAATTTTTTTTGGAATTTCTAAGCCTGTCATATGCTCTATTATAATCATCTTGACGGTGTCTTGCTCTAAATTTTCTATAAGTTGCATTGTTTTGTCATAAATATCTTCCATTCCTTCTCGAATACTAAAAGGAGGATCAATGTAAAAGTAAGCATCTTCTTTTGCTTTTTTCAGTCTTGCTACGACCTCTTTTATATTTTTAAAACTGTCTCCTGCAAAAATTTCACATTGGCGAGGATCCGTTTGCGCAATGTTTTCTTTTAGTGTTTTAAGGGCATTTGCATCTCTTTCCATAAAGTAAATCTTTTTTGCACCCCGACTCAATGCTTCAAGTCCAATGGAACCACTTCCTGAAAACACTTCTACAAAATTGGCGTCAATAATTTCAAACTGCAAGGTATTGAAAAACGATTCTAAAACAATTGTTTTGGAACTTCTTGTTGTTGTTTTGGATGGGAGCTTAAGCGTTTTACCTTTGTACTTTCCCGCTACTATTTTTTTACTAAGTTGTTTAGTTCTCATAAAATGCCTTCACTGCCCGTAAAATATTTTGTTCATACTCTTGAGTCAAAGAAGCAATACGTTTTTCAAGTATAGAAAAGTCTAATCTCTCTTGTGGTCTTTCAGGTTGTGTAACACTCTCTTTTTCACCGTAGAGTTCTTTATACTTCTTCTCCAATGCCAAAACAAGCTGTGCCTTTGAAAAAGGTTTGAGCAAATCAGCTTCTTCTGTATTTGCAACATAAAAACACCGCTTGTCATTCAAACAAGGCTCATCCCGTATAATGATGTCACTCTTCTTTGCTGAAGTTAAATATTTACTCAAAAATATTTCAAGAGACTTTTGTAAAAGCGGTGACTGACACTCTAATGCGACTTTCATATATTTATCCTTGTAAATAGTACTCTAAAGAGTAACGTAAATCTTCATCTAACTCTGCAAGACCCAACATCCACTGAAGATAACGAGGGTCTTGTGCTTTTATCTCTTCAATGTAATGCCCTTGGTACTTTCCAAAGGGAATTTTACTCAGAAGAACCTTTTGCAAACTCAATTTTTTCATTGCATCTGCGTTTACCATTTCACTGAGTGAGTCAAAAAGCAATTTTGTTATACATACACTACTCTTTGCTTCATTTGCAACAAAAGCACATTTAATTCCATAGCTGCGTTTGAGTTGTTCTTCTTGCCGGTACAACTTCATTTCATAACGTAAATATTGCAAAGAAAACAATTCAGAATCACTGAAAAGATGTTTGGCTACACGCATAGTATCTATCACATCTCCCTGCCAACAAATTCCATGAGAATCAAGCATTTGCATATGTAAAGGTGCGTTATGTGTTACTAAAATATTTGCCTGTTGATTATGTTTTTGTAAATATTTATATGCATCCCCCTCTCTAAACGCAGCAGCATCCGCTATCATTTCATTCGTTATATTATGTATACTTGAGGCAAGAGGAGTGATCTTTTTTCCTTCATTTACAAGATTGTAAAGTAAATTTTCATCCCCAAGCAGTGCTATAGCACATATTGCCTCAGCACTTTCATCTCCTGTGGTTTGTAAATCCAAAAATATCAACATTTACGTATCTTTATTTTTTTGCATTTAGCACCAAGGATGATGAAAGAAAAGTACCCTCCTACGAGGATAAAAGCATAGAGTACATAAATATTAAACCAAGAAAAGAGGCTCTCTTGCTGTGTAAAAAGTTTCATTACGACAACAGCAACTATAATCTGCGCACTCACAAGCCAAATGAGAAGCATAAACCATTTTCTCCAGACTTTTATTAAGTCTCGAAATCTTACTTTTTCTATCTGCTGCGTTTGCGTTTTTTCATTGGGACAAGTAAGCAATATAAATCTGAAATTTCCATAACAGCCTTTAAAAATGGATTTTAGACTTACAAAAAGTGCAATCAGCAGTGTAACACTCCATGCAGGAGCAAACCAAAAGTAAAAAATACTTTTTAAAGCACTATAGACTTCATCATTCAATGCTACTGCACCCTGCTTATAGTACAACAACACCGTTATAAACGCAGCGACTACAACAGCACTAAAGAGACTTAAAAAAGTAACATAGAGCGCCCATTTTACCCACACATACAAATAGAATCTACTCACTTTTTTGTCCAAGCTCCCCAATAATGCCATGATAGTGTTCAAGCGTCATAAAACTCTTCTCAAAACGGTAACGGATAACAAACTCAACAATCCTATTTTTCAGCCCTGCATCTACATTTTCAGCACGTCCATAATATCCCAAAGAGATATTTTTACTCTTTTGCAGTGCTTGTTTGTCATAACTAATTGCAAGCATTTGCAAATACTTTCCCTCTTTGACCTCCCCTAAATTTTCTTTTAGAAGAGAAACACCAGAGAGATTAATCGCTTTAAATTGGAATATATCTTCAAAACTAGCCACTTTTTGTCCAATATCGAGATCTTTATAGAGTATCTTTAAAGCTGCTAAATTCTCTTTTCGTGCAGTTTCATAACTCGATATTTTATTTGTCAGTTTTTTCAATCGCTCTAAGGCTGAACTCATTGCTATTCCTTT
>CAYRVR010000047.1:0-14822 GCA_964427835.1 uncultured Sulfurimonas sp.
TCACCTGAGAGTTCCGCTTCAAAAAGACGCGATGGAAACTTTTGTAAAGCCTCTTCATAAAGAGGTTCTTTTTTACAATACTCTAAAAATGGATCACCGCTTGAGGCTTCAATTACACAACCTGTTATCTCTCTCACAAAGCTATCTATATCATAAATGGCTTTTGCCTGCCCACGTTTTAGAAGCATATTTGTCGCACTGCTCTCACCAATTCTATGTGCGAGTACATAGATTTGTTTTCCCATCTTCTGTGCATATTCTACACTTCTCATTGTTCCGGAGTTTTCATCTGCATAAGTTACTATAAGAATATCGCCAAGAGCTACTACAAGTTCATTACGTAAAACAAAATTATATTTTCTTGAAGGTGTTCCTTTTGGAAATTGACTTATCACAAGCCCCTCTTTTTCTATACTTTCAATAAGATTTTTATTGATTGCAGGGTAACGTTTGTCAAGCCCTGTGGCTGCTACCATTATTGTATTGTCACTTCTTGCAGCTTTATGTGCAATTGCATCAACCCCAATTGCCCCACCACTTACTACACATACACCTGCATTCGCAAGTTTTTGTGCTAGTAGGCGAGTCATCTCTCGTGCATACTGGTTTGGCTTTCTACTCCCTACAATAGAGATCTTACTGCGTTTAAGAAGGTCGCAATTGCCAAGAAAGTACAATTCATCTGGATACTTTTTCATACTCTCTAAAGCAGTGATATGAAAACTAAATTTTTGCGGCATAACATTTAATAGATTTTATTTATTTGGACTAAATCTACATCTTTAAAAAGAGCCTTTGATTCACGTATAGCTTCAAGTGTCTCTTTATGTGGATGTCCAATTGCTATGGCATGACCATGTGCCTTTGCAACTTTTATGGCGATTTTAATCTGTTTGAGAACATAGGCTTTATCCATATGATGGTCTAAAAAAACATCCCGCGCAACATACTTCATCCCGTAATTTTTCAAAACTTTCGGTGCCATTGTTTTTGCGGTTGTTCTACTGTCAATAAAACGTATATTGTTCGCATTAAGCGCATAAATAAGTCTATTCATCGCAACTTCATTGGAGGTAAATTTACTCCCTGTATGATTATTTATGTAATGGACTCGTGGAAACTCTTTTTTAATGGTACGAATTCTTTGCAAAATCTTTTGCTGTGAATCATACACACGTAAGGTATCTGGCTCTTCTGCACTAAAGTGCATCGCTTCCATAGGAAGGTGCACCATATAAAACTTCTCTTTTGCAGCGAGTTTTGCCGAATTTGGTCGTCCGGGTCGTGGTGGTAAAAAAGACATAGTCAAAGGAAGATGCAAACTTTTTATATCTCTTACATTTTTTGCAGTTTGTACATCATCTATGATGATGGCAAGTTCAGGCTTATGTTTATAGACAACTCTTTTTTTAGGAACTATTTTTTCAGGACTTGCTAACTTTTCATCATCTATTTCATGCGCCGCTGAAATATACTTTGGGCGTTCCTTTTGTAACACTTCTTTGAGACGTTTTTGTACTGCAACTTTATGAGGTTTTTGGGAGGTATGCACTACTTGCTTATGCTCATTTGTTGTTTCATAACTCTTTTGTTTTGCATCTTTTATTCCAAAGTAATACCCAATCGTTAAAGAGATGAGCATTAAGGCGATGATCGCTAAAAACCATGCTATATAAGAGAGGTATTTTGAACTTTTATCTACTTTTTTTGTACTTTTTTTTCTTTTTGCCATCCGTATATCACACTTTTAAATTTTTGTAACTATATCCTAAATATAGTAAACTCCCTCTTTTTATGGCAAAGTGTCATAAAATTAAGTTCAATTCTCTGTGCTTATTTTAAGTATTTTTTCTGTATAATTTCGCGTTCCTTTCTCTTTGTAACTTCAAATGTGAAGCTATATTTAGATCCGAAAGGGAAACAAAAGCCGTCAGGCACATACCAAGAGGAGATCATACTATATGAGACACTACGAAAACTTAGTAATCGTAAAACCTACACTTACAGCAGAAGAAATTCAAGCTAGCCTAAAAGCTATCGAAGAAGTTATTACTTCAAACGGTGGTGAAATAGCTGCTACAGACGCAATGGGAATGAGAAAATTAGCATACCCTATTGAAAAAAATGAACGTGGTTATTACCAAGTAATATACTACTCAGCAGCTCCATCTGCAATCGCTGAAATTGAAAGACGTTTCCGTATCAATGAAGAACTTTTACGTTTTGTAACTATTAAATATGACACAAACCGTGAAATCAAAGCATGGAATGGACTTGTTGAAAAAGCAAACAAAAAAGCAGAAGCTCCAAAAGTAGAAGCTTCAAAAACAGAAACGCCTGCAGCAGAAGAAACAGAAGCTCCAGCAGCAACTGAAGAAGCTCCAGCAACAGAAGCAGCAGCTGAGTAATAGCATCCGCTATAAATTGAAGGAAAACTTATGTTCAATAAAATAATTTTAGTTGGTAACTTAACACGCGATATCGAGCTACGCTACTCTCAAAGTGGTATGGGCATTGCAAAAAGTGCAATCGCAACAAGCCGAAAATTTACTAGCAATGGTGAGAAAAAAGAGGAAGTATGTTTTGTCGATATCACCTTCTTTGGAAGAAGTGCTGAAGTTGCAAACCAATACCTTAGAAAGGGAAGTAAAATTCTCGTAGAGGGAAGATTAAATTTTGAACAATGGGTAGACCAAAACGGACAAAAACGCTCTAAACACTCTGTTATTGTAGAGACAATGCAAATGCTTGACTCAAAAGGTGATAACCAAGGTGGTGGATATAATGCTCCAGCACAACAAAATGGTGGATACAATGCACCTGCACAAGGCCAAGCACAAAGCTATCAACAACCGGCACAACAGCAACAGCCTATGCAACAGCAACAAAGTTATCAACAACCAAGTTACAATAACAATCAAGCCTCAGCACAAAGTCGTGAAATGCCTAGCAACACTGCTATCCCTGAGATTGATATAGATGAAGATGAAATTCCGTTTTAGACAAAAATAGATATAAAAGGTAATAACATGTCAGAAAAAAGAAAATACAAAAAAAGATATTGTAAATATTGTGAAGCAAAAGTTGACTTCATGGATTATAAAGAAGTAGCGAACCTACGTTTCTCACTTTCAGAGAGATATAAAATTATGCCACGTCGTTTAACTGGTAACTGTAAACGTCACCAAGATATGATTACTGTAGTAATTAAACGTGCTCGTGCAGCTGCATTAGTACCTTACACTGTAACTCGTAAACAAGTGGTTTCTAACCCATTCGAAAACCTTAAATAGGTCTTCATTTTTCCCTTTTTAAGGGAAAATCCCCCTTTTTCTCAGCTTTTTTCATACCATTTTACAAGTAGGAATATATATTGCTACATACATGTTAAAAAGCGATACAATGATCAAACAACTCCTTTTTATACTTCTTTTACTCACACAGCTAAACGCAGCGAGTAGAGACTTTTCTCTTATTATTCACAAACCATTTGATGCAGCACTTTTAAGTGTCACAGAGGATTATGACCGTACTATCACAGCAGTAGGCTTTAGTAAAAACTACCAACAGCATGCAAAACAGCCAAAGAGTTTTACCGATCCTTATGCCTACCTTGCAAGCGTATCTGATAAATACGGATATAGAATGCATCTCGTAAAAGTAACGAATCAGGCAAAAATAGTTCTTTCAAAAACAGTGAATATTCCAGATTTCACCATAGCCGTTTCCGTTGAAAAAACACCTACAAATGGTTATTTTCTCGGTGGCTATACAATGGATGGCTCCCTTTTACTTGTAAAACTTGATGCAAGTGCGCATCTGATTTATTATAAAAAATTCGGTACAAAAAATTTTGATAAGATGAACAGCCTTATAGCACTTCGAGACGGAGGAGTTCTTGCTGTTGGTTCTTCTGTAACTTCACGAAATATCCATGACAATATATTTGAAACAGGTTTAGGCAATGATGATATATTTATTACCCGATTTTCTAAAAACGGAAAGCTTCTTTGGAGTAAAAAATATGGTACATCACATGATGACCATGGCATAAGTGCAGCCGAGGCAAATGACGGTTCACTCCTTATAGTTGCTACCACACAGTATGACAAGAACAAGGATGTCACGCTCATGCGCCTAGGAGAAAATGGAGACAAAATTTGGCTTAAACACTTCCACTCAAAACAACTGATTGAACCTAAAAAAATAATACGGCTCAAAAATGGAAATTTTCTTCTCGCACTTGCCGTGTACGACAGCTTTTCCAAAGAGCAGGTACGACTTATAAGTTTTGATCTTTACAAAAACATCATACATGATGAAACATACATGACGCAGTATTCTAGTGAGCTTGATGATATAGCAGAGTTTTCCAATGGAAAAATAATGGGAGTCGGTCTCGTAAAAGACAGATTCAATACCGATGCGCTTGTAATGATTTTTGATACACAACTCCAGCTCCTTAAACAAGAACATTATGGAGGAAAAAACTACGATATGTTCCATGCTATGCATATTTTGCATAACTCACAGGTAGCTGCAGTGGGAGTCCATACTGACAACAATTCACAAGAGGAAAATATGTGGATAGTAAAATTAAATGCTGATGGAACACTGGCACAAATAAATCTCTCAAATCATGATTTATATACTGAACTGTGCAGAGTATTTGCTAAGGAAATTGCAAACCATGATATTGTTATCCATCAAGATTTAACCATTGATATAACCAACAAATCACTCTATTTTCGGGTTGGAAAGTATAAACTCACACAGCAACAAAAAGTATTTTTACAACACTTCTCTAAGAAACTCATTGCATTTATAAAAAAACATCAAAATAAAATAGCAACACTTGCAGTAAACGGACACACATCAAGCGAATGGGCAAAGAGTAATTTTGAACAGGGATACCTCAACAATATGCAGCTCTCCCAACAACGTGCCTATGCAACACTCCGTTACATTTTTACAATACAAAGCCCTCAAACTCAGCACTATCTTACAAAAATACTTGAAGCAGACGGTTTGAGTTATAAAAAGAAAATAATCTTAAACGCAGTAGAAGATAAGAAAAAATCACGCAGGGTAAGTTTTAAAATCTTACTCCGCTAGCCACACATTGGTACTTCACCATCAGAAGCATATTTCCAAACGAAATCATATAAATTTTTGACATCTTTTGCTCTCATTTTAGTGATTTTTTTCGCACCATGAGGACAAATGCTATTCCATTCTTCTTTAAGCTTGTTCTCCTCTTTCAAAGCAGCCCATTCTCTACGACTATGTTTTATCGCAAAGATACCACCATTTTTAATCCCATCAGCTTTACAAATACGTTTGAGCTTTTTCATATAGACCATTTTACCTCTGCTAGCATCAGCCGCTGCGTTTGAAGTAAAAAGTAACCCACCAAGTAGAGCCACAAGAAGCAGTGAAGTTGTTTTTTGCATACGTTATCCTTGTTTCAATTTTATGTATCTTACATTTATCTTTATAAATTATATATTAATCTTATATTTCATCACTATCTGCTGCGTTTACACCTTGGCGAAACGGTAGCCGTGTTTTGTCCTGAATAAGTTTTTTATACAATTTAAACTTCGCTTTTTCTAATTCCTCATCACTATAACCAAACTCTTCTTTGAGAGCTTCATCACTCATTCTAGCAGTGTCCATCGCAAAAAGTTTTAACTCTTTTTTCGTAAGTTTGGCTTTTAAAACACTGTAGAGTTCTTTGTCATCTTCAAGTAAATCAACAGCATCAATTTTACAAAACTCCGCTAACTTCTCACGAAAATTATTTTCATCATGATACTGTCTCCAAACTGTATTTTTTAACATCTATATTTCCTTTAAAATTTCTCGTAGATCTTTTGTATCTACAACTATATTTGCCTCAGCTTTGAGGATATCTCTTGCACAAAAAGCCACACGAGTGCCAGCATGGGCAAACATTGAGAGGTCATTTGCCCCATCACCACATACAAGTGTTTCCTCTTCGCTTATATCTAAAACACTTTGTAAACGCGTAAGCATATCGCCTTTGGAGAAGTTAAACATCATATCTCCCCCCACAAGTCCTGTCAGTTTGCCATCTTTTTCATGCAGTACATTTGAAAAGTCAGCATCAAAGCCCAAAACATCTTTTGCGTATGAAGTAGCAGTACGAAAACCACCACTAAAACAAACCACTTTTATACCTTTGCGTTTGAGTTCGGCAATGGTCTCTTTTGCTCCTGGCATATAAGGAAGATTGTGTGAAATTCTCTCTACAACAGCAAAATCAAGGCCTTTTAAAAGGCCTATTCTTTGTTGGAGTGACTCAAAAAAATCAAGACGACCACTCATAGCCTCTTCTGTTATACGTGCGACCTCTTCGCCTATTCCCAACTCTTGGGCAAAAAAATCAATAGTTTCTCCATCCATCAGTGTCGAATCAAAGTCAAATACTGCAAGTTTTAGCATAAATTTTCTCTCTTTTGTATATAATGTCGAAATTATAGCGAAATAGGATATTTTTTGTTTGAGACACTGATAAACAAGTTAAAAAATGATACATATATTACATTAGAGACGACACCCGGTCATTCGGCTACCTTTACGCCGACTATTGAAAAAATAGCAGCACTAGAGCTTGATAAACTCGTTGATGGTTTTTCAACTACTGACAATCCACTAGCAAAACTCAAGTTTAATGCTCTCTTTGCAGCCAAATTGCTTCAAGAGAAATTTCATAAACCTGTTATTGCAACAATGAGTATGCGTGATAGAAACAAAATTGCTCTGCAATCTGACTTACTTGGAGCCAATGAATTTGATGTACGGGCTATTTTAGCACTTACAGGTGATCCGGCAACCATCTCAGACCAGCCAAAAGCAAAAGGTGTTTTTGAATCAGATAGCTCATTACTACTTGATATTATCGCTGCGTTTAACTCAGGTATGGATTATGCAGCAAAACCATTTGCCACCGTTCCACAACCGATTTACCCATTTGCAGTTGTAAATTCCTATGCAAAAAATCCAAAAACATTACAAAAAAAGATACAAAAGAAAATAAAGCACGGTGCACAAGGCATCATCACACAACCAGTGTATGATCTTGAAGGTGCACAACAGCTTCTAGAACTTACAAATGAAGCCAATGAAGCCTGCTGTGGTGAGAATAAAAGTGCAGAGCTTATTTTAGGCGTTTTTCCTATTACAAAACTCAGAACAGCACAGTTTTTATCTTCTCATGTTCCGGGCATCAATGTACCACCATGCTGGATAGACAAACTCCGTGAAGCCAACACCAAGGGAACAGAGGAAGAGTACAAAGTAGGATTTGAATTGAGTAAAAAACTTTTTGACGAACTCAAAGCACTCCATCCAAAAATTCATCTGATGACTGCAAACCAGTTCCAAATAGCAAAAGATATATTAGTATAAAGAAGAGGAAATACCATGATTGATTTAAAACTACTCCAAAAAGATTTTGAAGGAATAAGCAAAAAACTACAACGCAAAGGTGTAGATGAAAAGCTTCTTGAAAAAGTAAAAATAAAATTTGAAGAGCTAAAAGAGGCAAAAGCAAACTTTGAAACACTCCAAGCGGCACAAAATGCAATGAGTAAGGAGTTTGGTGTTTATAAAAGAGAGGGGAAAGATATCTCTGAGCTTAAGAAAAAAGTTGATGAAAACAAAATTCGTATAGCTGATGCACTTGAAATACAGCGTTTGCGTCAAGAAGAGTTAGAAAAACTTGCGATGGCTATTGCAAATATTCCTGATGATGATGTACCAGATGGAGAAGATGAAGAGGACAATGTAGAGATTAAAAAAGTGCTCACACCTCCAAAATTTTCATTTACACCAAAAGAGCACTGGGAACTTGCAGAACAAAATGGCTGGATTGACTTTGAGCGTGGAGTAAAACTTGCAACCTCTCGTTTTTCAGTTAGTCTTGGAATGGGTGCAAGACTTGAGCGTGCACTCATTAACTTTATGCTCGATTTTAACCGAGAGAGAGGCTTTGATGAAGTGAGTGTTCCTGCGCTTGTAAACAGACAAGCACTTGAAGGTACCGGGCAACTGCCAAAGTTTGAAGATGATCTCTATAAAATCCAAGACCAAGAACTCTTTTTAATTCCTACAGCAGAAGTCCCTGTTACCAATCTCTATCAAGATGAGATTCTTGCAGCAGATGAACTTCCAAAAAGAATGACTGCCTATACATCATGTTTTCGAAAAGAAGCAGGTGCTGCAGGGCGTGATACACGCGGAATGATACGACAACACCAATTCCATAAAGTCGAATTAGTAAGCATCACAACACCAGCAGAGAGTGACACGGTGTTTGACAATATGGTTGCCTGTGCTTCAGATCTACTCACGGCCCTTGAACTTCCCCACCGTCTTGTAACACTCTGTACAGGAGACCTTGGATTTTCGGCTGCTAAAACCATAGACCTTGAAGTGTGGCTCCCAGGTCAAAATACCTACCGTGAAATTTCTTCTGTTAGTAATACACGAGATTTTCAAGCAAGAAGAGCAAAAATCCGCTATAAAAACGGCAAGAAAAATGAACTTGTCCATACTCTTAACGGCTCTTCTCTTGCAGTCGGACGTACCATGGTTGCTATAATGGAGAATTTTCAAAATGAAGATGGTTCTATAGATATACCAAAAGTATTACATCCTTACTTAGGAATGTAAGCATCTTTTCCTGCTAACACTTCGCTAACACTTTTATGGGACAATACCAACATCAAACAAGGGAGTCAGACAAAACTTCTGAGTTTGAAAATTTAATTTACCCAAAGGATTCATTATGAAACTTACAAAAATCACTTTATCAATCGCTCTTCTTGGAGCATTAACTTTCGGAATGGCGGATGAGACAACTCAAACAAATACAAATGAGCAAACACAACCGACTACACAACAAACAATTGATGCTAAAATTGCAAAAATTCAAAATGCATCTGCACAAGAACGTGTACAACTTATGAATGAGTTCAAACAACAACTTGCTAAAATGAACCAACAAGATCGTATGGAAGCTATTTCTCAAATGCAAGAAAAAATGCACGCTACTATGCAAGAAAATATGCAAAATGGACAAGAAGAAGCACATTCTCACTACAATGAAGCTAAAGAGATGATGCAAGAAAAACAAGCGCAAGCTATGGATCATATGAACCAAGCACAACAAATGAACCAAGCACAAGCTGGAAACCAAATGGAACATATGATGGAACATGTACAACAAGGTTCTCAAAATAATCCAATGCGTCAACAACACTAATCAATATAGCCACGTTAAATGTGGCTGTATAAATAATTACACTACAACTTTAGGAGCAATTAATGAATAAATTATTATCACTTTTACTAACCTCTTTACTCTCAACCACTCTATTTGCGTACACCGATTCCGATATGGATGGAGTAGCTGATAGTGCAGATAAATGTCCAAATACTCCTCTTTATGATTTAGTAGATATAAATGGATGTCCTAAAGGCCATGTAAAACTCAATACAAGCACTACAAAATCCCATGCAGATGTGATTATTGGCGCTGGTTATTCTGGGTCAAACTTTAGTTCACTCAATCGATCAGACACTTATTCTGCCTCTTTACAAGCTGATTACTACTATGGTGATTTTTCACTCCAGGCATCTACTTCACTCTATCAAACAACAAGTAGTGGCTACGATGCAAATGGTTTAAATGACTCTTTTGTCGGTGCAGCCTATAACCTTAGACCAGTGCAAAACCTAGTAGTACGTGTAGGTGCAGGGGTACTTTTACCTACCTATGATGCAGTATATAACAATAACAACACAGACTACACAGCTTCTGTCTCTCTAAGCTATACACTCCATAAACTTAATCTTTTTGGTGGATATGGATATACACAAATTAATGATGATGATGTCGTTGTTGATGCAACAACATCATACCTCTATCAAGATACAAATGCCTACAATGCAGGAATCGGCTACTCATTTACAAATAAATTTTATATGAGTGGGACATATAATGTATCAAACAGTATTTATGTTGGCGTTGAAGATATTAAAACCGCATCATTGTATGGATACTACTCTTTAAGTAAAAACAAATTTCTTATATTTACCTATGCATACGGGCTTACAGACACAGCAAGTGATAATGCAGCTTCTGTAAAAATCGGCTACTATTTTTAAAGAAAAATAATGCAAAACAAAATACTCCTCTTAGAAGATGACTACGAACTCGCACAAACACTCGAAGAGTTACTTACACTAGAGGGGTATAATGTCACAATGGTGCATACAGGCAATGATGCTATTGATGCATCCTATGAGGGTAATTACAATCTCTATATTTTTGACATCAATGTTCCAGATATCAGTGGAATAGAACTACTCCAAAGCCTCAGAGATGCTGATGATATAACTCCAACTATTTTCATAAGTGCACTTGTTGATCTTAACACTATTGCAAAAGGCTTTGAAGTTGGCGCTGATGATTACATTAAAAAGCCTTTCTTTCCAGAAGAACTACTCATTCGAGTCAAAGCAAAACTCTCCAAGCAAAGCAAAGACATTGTCTATAAAGAGCTTACATATAAACCTACAACAAAAGAGCTTTATAAAAATGACACACTTATTGCACTTGGTGAAGTACAGGAGTGTTTATGCGATATTTTTATGCACAATATAGGAAATGTTTTAGATAAATCTATTTTAATGGAGTGTCTTGTCCACCCTTCTGAGACTGCCCTACGCGTGGCACTAAACAAGTTCAAACAAACAACACAACTGCCTATAAAAAATGTCCGTGGTGTGGGGTATATTCTTGAAAAGAGTTGAAAGAGAATCACTTGTAAAGAGTTTTTTACTCTTTTTTTCCTCACAAACGCTACTCATAGCCATACTCTTTTTTACAAATTACCAAAGAGAACTCCAAACCCTTGATAATCAAATATTTGCACAGATGCGTATTTGTAGTTTTAACCTACAATGTAAAAACTACAAAATAGGTTTTGTCAATACAAAAGGACACGAGCTTTACAAACTCTATAAAAATGAAAATGGAGTCAGTAGTTACTTTAGCATACCATCTTCAAAAAAACACTATCTAAAAATTTACCTCAACAAAAAAGAGTACCTGCAAAAAATTGCAAAAATCAAAAAAACACTTTTAGTACAATTCCTTGTCCTTGAATTTTTCATTGCCCTACTCTCTTTTGGTTTCGCATTTTATACACTGCTACCACTGCGTAATGCGCTGCGTTTAACAGAAGAGTTTATAAAAGATATACTGCATGATTTTAACACCCCTCTCTCTACGCTGCGTTTAAATATTGCGATGCTTAAACGCTCCTGTGCGACGAATAAACAGATACCTCGCATTGAAAATGCCATAGCCACTATTTTAGCACTACAAACAAATTTACGTTCATATTTACACTCCCACTCCCACCAAAAAGAGCAATTTGTTCTTGAAGATTTTTTACGCGAGAGGGTGGCACTCATTCAAGAAAATTACAAAGATATCCATTTTGAAATAGCCCATACAGATGCAACACTTATGACAAATAAAGATGCCCTCACCCGCATAATAGACAATCTTCTCTCAAACGCAGCTAAGTACAATAAAAAAGATGGAAAAGTACACATCCAATTTGAAAACAACATTTTAACTATAAGTGATACAGGAAAAGGAATCCGCAACCCAAAAAGAGTTTTTGAACGTTTCTATAAAGAGCAAGAGAGAGGCATTGGCATAGGACTACACATTGTTAAAAAACTCTGCAATGAACTCGGCATAAAAATTTCCGTAAAAAGTGTTCCCAAAGAGGGAACAAGCTTTTCACTGGATCTTTCACATTTATAACCGTGTATTTTTTAAACGCAGTGCATTTACAATGACAGAAACAGAGCTAAAACTCATGGCTGTAGCTGCAATGATAGGTGAAAGCACTATACCAAAAAACGGATAAAGCACACCCGCTGCGATAGGTACTCCTGCACTGTTGTAAACAAAAGCAAAAAAGAGGTTTTGTCTGATGTTTTTCATAGTAGCACGAGAGAGTTTGAGCACTTTTACTATGCCAAGCAGATCGCCTTTTATCAGTGTCACACCAGCACTCTCTATGGCAACATCTGTACCTGTTCCCATAGCAATGCCGACATCAGACTGTGCAAGTGCAGGGGCATCGTTGATGCCATCACCTGCCATTGCTACGAGTGCGCCTTTGCTTTGCAACTCTTTTACAACATCTGCTTTGCCATCAGGTAAAACATTGGCATAGACTTTTGCTATGCCAAGTTTTTTTGCCACAGCCTGCGCTGTAAATTCATTGTCTCCACTGAGCATAACGACTGTGATGCCCTCATCATTGAGCGTTTTTATAGCCTCTACAGATGTTTCTTTTATGGGGTCTTCTATGGCAATAATAGCGCAATATGTACCATCTACTGCCATAAATATAATACCTTTAGCATCATTTCGCATCGCATCAGCACGCTCTTTGATAACTTCTATGGAAATGCCTCTCTCTTGTAAAAAGTTTTGACTGCCTAAAATAATTTGCTTGTTATCAATGTTAGCTATAACGCCTTTTCCAGGGATAGCTTCAAAATTTTCTACATTGATAAGTGCAACATTTGACTCTTTTGCATACTCTATCACAGACTGGGCAAGAGGATGTTCACTCGCACGCTCCAAGGATGCAGCATATTTTAAAAGTTCATTTGTATCATACTCTTTGGTAGTGATAAAGTCGGTAACTTTTGGTTTTCCAAGCGTGAGTGTTCCGGTTTTATCGACAACAAGTGTATCTATCTTTTCCATAGTCTCTAAGGTTTTTGCATCTTTTATAAGAATACCTGAGAGTGCTGCGCGACCAGTTCCCACCATAATAGAAATCGGCGTAGCAAGTCCTAAAGCACATGGGCAGGCGATGATCAAAACAGAGACTGCCGCTACAATGGCGTAAGCGAGTTGTGGCGTTGGTCCCCAGATGTACCAACCTATAAAGGCTAGAACAGCAGAGAGAACAACTGCAGGCACAAAATAACTCGATACCGTGTCAGCGAGTTGTTGGATAGGTGCACGAGAGCGTTGGGCTTGTGCTACCATCTGGACAATTTGCGCAAGCATAGTATCACTTCCCACTTTTGTTGCTTTCATAACAAGTGTACCATTTTTATTGATAGTAGCACCTATGAGTGAATCGCCCTCTATTTTTTGCACAAGAACAGGTTCCCCTGTTATCATAGACTCATCAATATTGCTTTGTCCCTCAAGAACAACACCATCAACAGGAATTTTTTCTCCCGGTTTTACTCGAAGTTTATCCCCTGTATGTACAAGTTCAAGATTTACATCCTCTTCATTCCCTTGTTCATCAATGATTTTATGTGCCTGTTTGGGAGCGAGATTTAAAAGCTCTTTTATGGCTGTATTTGTTTTACTTCTTGCTCTTAGTTCAAGTACCTGTCCTAAAAGAACAAGCGCTGTAATGACGGCTGCCGCTTCAAAGTAAACATGGACAATTCCCTCTTTTGTATGCATCAGTGGTGGAAAAATTTCAGGTAAAAAAAGTGCTACAAGACTGTAGATATATGCAGCACCAACGCCCATAGAAATCAGAGTAAACATATTTAAATTCCATGTTTTTACAGATTGGTAGCCTTTGACATAAAAAGGCCAACCTCCCCAAAGAACAACTGGTGTTGCAAGGAAAAATTCGATCCATTGCACTAGTTGCGCACTAAGCCAAGATGGAATATATTGTGGTGTTATATCATTCACCATTGCGAGTGTAAATAAGGGAATGGAGAGAGCTGTACTTATCCAAAAACGACGGCTCATATCCTCAAGCTCTTCGTTTTTTTCTTCAGCTTGTACTGTAATAGGTTCAAGATGCATACCACATTTTGGGCAGTCCCCCGGTTCATCTCGGATGATTTCCGGGTGCATCGGGCAGGTGTATTGTGTTTTGATCGTAGGAAGGGCTTCAACTTCTTTTTCTAAAGTCATTCCACACTTAGGACAATTTCCCGGATGGTTTTGGTGGATCTCCGGATGCATAGCACAAGTGTAAAAGACATTGCCTATTTCACATGAATCATCAATACAATAAATATTTTCCTCTTCCGTTTTTGCTTGACTCATAATACACCTCCAAATCAGTGTTTTAACTGCTCTTTTTTTCGTTTATATTCATCTTCGTCTATTTCACCATTGGCATATTTTTTATCTAAAATGTCATGTGCAGACTCTATAGTAGTGTTCTGCTTCTCATTTATAAAATAAAATATCCCTAAAATAATCAGCAAGGGAATAATCCATCCAAATCCCATAGTAAATCCCCAATTATGCATAATCTACTCCTTCTACCAAGCGTTCATAAGTGCATGAATTTTCTTAAAAAGCTCTTGGAGATGCTCTTTTAACTCGCCTTCTATACCTGCTGCGTTTAGAATATCTTCAATCCCAATTGTAGCAAGTACAGTTGCTCCATTTTCTCTATAAACAGAAATCCTACAGGGTAAAAAAACTGAAATCTCTGGCAGGGTATTAAGCGCGGACTGTGCTGCTTGTGGATTACATAGTTCAAAGACAGTGATGTCACGCGTAATCTCAAAGCCTTTAGAGTGGAGTATTTGTTGAAAATCATATTGGCCAAGTACTCCAAAACCCATAGCTTTTGCTTTTTCTTCAAGCTGTGCTTTAACTGTTTCTACTGGATAAGTTGTTTGTGTTGTATAAATCATTTTCTATCCTTTATTTATTTGATTTATAAAAGTATAGTAAGAGTTTGTGGGAGGTTTGTGAG
>CAYRVR010000048.1:0-4483 GCA_964427835.1 uncultured Sulfurimonas sp.
AGCCTGTACCTGAGTCAAATTTTGTACTTGATTCAAAAAGAGGTGCATTGCAGCATTTACAGCG
This sequence comes from uncultured Sulfurimonas sp., assembly GCA_964427835.1. Classification (GTDB taxonomy): domain Bacteria; phylum Campylobacterota; class Campylobacteria; order Campylobacterales; family Sulfurimonadaceae; genus Sulfurimonas. Next base: position 65 of record CAYRVR010000048.1, read on the forward strand.
GTAGAGCCCTTTTTCCTTGTTGTCGTAGTATGTTCCTGAAAATGGTGCTTCTGTCCCATTTTGACGACAGACATAAAACTCTTCATCGCTCAGTTGCTCTTTCCACTCTTGGTCCGTTTTAGTTACTTTCATATTTTTCCTTTAATTCTTGGATACGTGGTGATTCATTTTCATAGAGTATATGTATGCAATTTTTGGCATGTAAAATTGCGTACTCTAGTTCCTCTTTGGACGCATCTTCTATATTTAAAAGTATGGCATCTTCATATTGCAACTCATTGATGTCTTTGTACGTTGCAAGTTGTAATGCGTCAAGTTCTTGAAATGTTAGTGCAACTTCACTTTTAAAGCTATTTACTTTTTCCTTAACAAAGAATTCTAAATCTTCTTGAAGCTTTGTTTGTGTGAGTTTATTTGAAATGAGTAACAACTCTTTTGCTTGGAAGTTTTTCAGAATTTTTGCTGTTAATTGGAGTGCTTTTGCCTGTACATTTGTTTGGTAAAAGAAAACATTTTGTGTTTGTGGAAGGTAGCTTGTTGAAAATGAGAGTGTTGCATCTGTTGTTGTGTCATTGCTGAGTATAAGTGTTTTATTTTTACGTACATTTTTGAGCATAGAAAGAAACTCTTTTGGCATAAGCTGTGCATCATCACAGAAAACTATATCTGCTGTTAGAAACTCTTTTTGAGCAGATTTCTCTTGTAACTCTTGAGGCGTAACTATTTGAATATGAAAAATGTCCAAAGAGACTATGGCATGTTCAATCATTTCTAGTAGTTGTCTGTGTAGCATATCTTTTGCAACACGTGTTGGTTTGATGATTGTTATATGTAAGGCAGGGTTGTTAAGAAGTTCAAAAAGTGCTTTGAGTAGTAGCGTTGTACTGACTCCACTTTTTGCTAAAGCATGAATATTTGTAAAGTTTTTGAGTGGGGCATCAATAAAACCTTTCTGTTCTTCATTTACAAGATAGAGTTCATTTTCTTTATCAATAATGGTATATTGTGTGAGTAAAGAACCAAGTATTTTTATAGGGTCTCCAAAGGAGTCATTACTCGTCTCTACTGCATACAACTTTTTGAGAATTTCTTCTTCATTTGTGTCATGAAAAATAATTCTATTTTTTGGAAGATACTCTTTTAAAGAATGATCTAAACTCTTATATTCACGAGAGCTTAAATTATTCATTATAAGATAATTATATATGGGAATTTCACTTGTGTGAATAATTTCATCAAGCTTTTTTTTGATTGTCTCTTGCATACTATTGTACGAAAGTGTGTTTTGAGCACTTTGTGCTTTTTGTGTTTGTGTAATTGTTGCATTTTTGAGTTCATCATACGACCACTCTTTTATCTCAAATAGGTAGAGACCACGATGTTCATCGTACATAATCAAGGGGAGTTTATATTTTTGTTTATGGTGAAAGATTTCTACTGCATCATAAATAAAAAAATTACTCTGTTGCCTTAGCGAGTACATTTTTGTAAGTACAGCGTCTTTTTCTTGTTTTTTTTGTTTTTTAAAGAGAGATGAGAAGATGTTTTTATGCATATGTAAGTGAAGTACCATCTTTATCTAAAGATGATACTAGGAAAAACTTATTTACCAGCTGCAACGCGATCTTTAAGACCTTTACCAGCTTTAAATTTAGGAACCATTTTATCTTGAGTTGTATATGTTTTGTCAGTTCCTGGTACTTTACCACTTTTTCCTTTTTGTAGTACAGCAGAAAAACCACCAAAACCAACTAAAGAAACATCTTCACCTTTTACAAGTGCTTCAATAACTGCTTCTGTGAAAGCTTTGATTGCTGTTTCAGCTTCTGCTTTAGTCTTATAGTTCCCGTGCTCTTGTACTAATTCAACGAATTGCGCTTTATTCATTCGATTTACCTTTTAGATTAAATTTTCCCGAACCCTCATGCCACATAGAAGTTCATGAAATATTCAGCTACACATACTTTATAGTTTATTTGCTTAAATTTTTCTTCTTTTTCATATAATGATGGAAAAAATGTGATATTTTTGTTTCTTTTAGTCCATGTTTAGCATGATTAAAGAGTTTTGAGAATTTTTTTGCACTTGTATGTGATGTCACAAGAAGGGCAAGATTCTTCATTTTTTCAAATTTTTCCTCTTTTGAATGTATAGCTAAAAACACATCTTCGAGACCATCTCTCTCATTTTTTGTTAAAGCACCCATCATTTATCCTCTAGTTTATTAATTTTTCGTACAGCTCTAATAATCTCATCATCATCTAATTTCCCTAACATTTTCATCACAGCAGCGGCTGCTTGTGGCTTTGCACGTCCAAGCTTCCAATCTTGATATGTACGCATAGAGAGTCCAAGGCTTTTTGCCATATCTTTAAGAGATATTTTCTTGCCGTTGTTTTGTGATTCAATTGCATTATGAAGGATATTAAACAAGTCATCAATTTTCATAAAAAATATTATACGGAAATAATACTTAATTACACATATAAATATACTAAATATAATCATTAATGTATATTTAGTGTATTTATATGTATATAATATTAAATATATTGTTTATTATATACTGTAAATATAAATTAACATACAGAATATCGTGTAAAATAATGCTGCGTTTAGTGTACTAAAAGAGTAGAGTGTGTGAGCAAAAAAGCTCACTAAAAATTCTTATGGGGTGGAAGTGAAAGGAAAAAAAGGGGGATTAATACTCTAAAAGGTCACTATAGTCATATTTTGAGAAGTTAAGGTAGAGTTTACCATTTTGTTTTATGACACGGATATCACTGTTATAGACTGCTAAAAATCTTTTTTTAATGACTTTTCTCTGGTAAGGTTCAAGGTCGAGTGATTTTAAATACTCTTTTAATTCAACAATCTCATCTACAAGTTCCACATCCTTGGCATCGTTTTTGTTTGTATCGATCGACTCCACTTCATGGACTGGAGCTTGTTGGGAGAGGAGTTTTGTATTTACAAGTTCAAGAATAGTTTTGAGTTGTTCATCTTTTGCGCTATAGACCTGTTCGATTTTACTCATTTCATCACGGAGCATTTGCTCTTTGTCATCAATAAGTTTGTCAATTTTTGCTTCAAGCTGGAGTATTTTTTCCTTGAGTTGTTGGTTCTCCTTTTGATAGAGGGAGAGTACCATGGCAACAGTTGTTTTTGGCTTTTGCGGGAGTTTTTGTTTTGGTGTTTGTGTTTGAGCTTGCTGCGTTTGGATCTTTTCCTGTTTGGAAGGTTCTACAGAACTCCTTGTTACAATGATATAGGTAATGCCATTTTCAATGATGTAGTTGAGCTTTTTACTGCGAAGTTTTGATTGGATCATCTCTTTGGACATTTTAAAATGTTTAGAGTACTCATCAAGTGTTAAGCGCATTGTACTATCCTTTTTCATGAATTATAAAGAGAATTATACCTACTTTTTGGCTTTTTAATAAAATATATAATATAATGCACTAATTAATTTTTTTGAGGGATAAATATGAGTAAAGGTGTCTTAGATATCGTAAAACCTGGTGTTTTGTTTGGTGATGATGTTCGCAAAGTCTATGAATATGCGAAAAAAGTGGGCTTTGCTATTCCAGCGGTGAATGTTGTAAATACAGATTCTATTAATGGTGTCTTAGAAGCAGCAGCAAAAGCAAATTCTCCTGTGATAATTCAGTTTAGTAATGGTGGTGCATCTTTTTACGCAGGAAAAGGTTTAAGCAACGACAATGAAAAAGCGGCCATTACTGGCGCAGTAGCGGGAGCTATTCATGTACACATGATGGCAGAAGCGTACGGGGTTGCTGTAATTTTACATACAGACCACGCTTCAAAAAAACTACTTCCATGGATTAACGCACTCTTGCAAACGGGTGAAAGTTATTACCAAACGCAGGGGAAACCACTTTTTTCATCTCACATGCTTGACCTTTCAGAAGAGCCACTTGAAGAAAACATTGGTGTATGTAAAGCCTACTTGGAACGCATGGCTAAGATTGGTATGAGTTTGGAGATTGAACTTGGTGTAACAGGAGGAGAAGAAGATGGTGTTGACAATACAAACATTGATAATGCACTTCTTTACACGCAACCAGAAGAGGTTGCTCTTGCATATAAAGAACTCAGTGAGATTTCTCCAAACTTTACTATTGCTGCGTCTTTTGGAAATGTGCATGGTGTTTATAAGCCAGGAAATGTACAACTCACTCCAAAAATTTTAGATAATTCTCAAAAATATATCCAAGAAAAATTCAATACAGATGAGAAACCTGTTAATTTTGTATTTCATGGTGGTTCAGGTTCTCTTCCTAGTGAAATTAGTGAAGCAATTAGCTACGGTGTTATTAAAATGAACATCGATACAGATACACAGTGGGCAACGTGGAACGGTGTTAAAAACTATGTTGAAAAATACCATGATTATCT
>CAYRVR010000048.1:4493-14545 GCA_964427835.1 uncultured Sulfurimonas sp.
TTATCTACAAAGACAAATTGGAAACCCAGAGGGTGAAGACAAACCAAATAAAAAATACTATGACCCAAGAAAATGGTTACGTGCCGGACAAGAAGGCTTACGCGATCGTGTGATTCAAGCATTTAAAGACCTAAACGCAATGGATAGAAACTAAGTATAGTTTCTATCTCTTTTTTACCTCTTTGTGAATATCTTCTATAGAGTTCAAATGGGGATTTCTTGCATAATGAATGTTGAGTAACTGGTTAAATTTATTGAGATTAAATCGCCAGAACTTCTCTGCATTAAACTCTTTGTGTTGTGTCATTTTTTCGTAGAGCGTTTTGACATCAGGTGTTTCATCAAGCTCTTTGAGTACTGTATGCATAAGTGCTACAAGGGTGTTATGTGCATCTTCTCCTCTATCATCATCTTCCAAAGTACGATTGACAAGAAAAGGGTATATTTTCCATATACTTAAAACCATTCCTATAACAAAAGCTATCATCATCCACGTAGATGTTGTAAGTTCCATATTGACCTTCTTTTTTGAGTGTTAGAGCTTAATTATAGAATAATTTTGATAAAATAGCGCACTATGAACAAAACAAATGATACCGTATTTACAAAACCGATAAAAAAACAGTTTGAATTTGATGAAGAGGTTGCTGCTGTCTTTGATGATATGCTTGAACGCAGTGTTCCTTTTTATAAAGAATCCCAAAGGATCAGTGAGTTTTTTACCTTAAAGAATTTACAAGAGGGTGGGGTTGTTTATGATTTAGGATGCTCTACTGCTACACTTTTACTCAATATCCATAGAAAACTCGAAGTAAATGCGAGACTTGTCGGTCTTGATACTTCCGAAGCTATGCTTGAGCGGGCGCGTCGTAAATGTGAGGCATATGGTGCAGATATTATGGTATGTAATGCAGATATTTTGGAGTATGAGTATGAGATGGCGGATGTCTTCATTAGTAACTATACTCTGCAGTTTATACGGCCACTTGTACGTGAAGAGTTAGTAAAAAAGATTGCTGCTGCACTCAAAAAAGAGGGTGTTTTTATATTTAGTGAAAAAGTTATTTCCCACCATCCAAAACTCAACAAAGAGCTTATAGAGTGCTATTATGATTTTAAGAAGGAACAGGGATATTCAGAGTATGAGATTATCCAAAAGCGTGAAGCCTTGGAGAATGTTTTAGTTCCTTATTCAGAAGAAGAAAATATTACTATGGCAAAAAATGCGGGTTTTACTCACTGTGAAGTGCTTTTTCGCTGGGCAAACTTTGCTACATTCATCGCCATAAAGTAGTTTTACCAAACATTTCCTTTTGGTTGCGTCTCTTTTTTCTTAAGCGCCTTGTACATTTGTTTGTAGGTGACAAGGTCATCTTGTCCGCACTCTTTGTGGTAGTATCCCTGCATATCATAGTACTCTTTGCAGTCACTGTAGTACTTTGCCGAGATGCCATGTTTATTGACACATCCTGTTGTAAAAAGCATAATTATAAAAAAGAGGAGTAATTTTATCATATCTCTTACAAGCATTTAGTGTACCGATTATGGCACTAGACTTTAAAACTCTCTTTTGTTTTACACAAGTCTGTTAAAAAGCATTCATCACATTTTGGATTTTTTGCAGTACAGATGTATCGGCCAAAGAGTACCATTCCCTGATGCAGTGCATGTAAATCATTTTTGAACTTTTTTACTAACGTGGCTTCAGTTGCAACAGCTGTTTTGTCATCACTAAGTCCTAAGCGGTGTGAAACGCGAAAAACGTGGGTATCAACCGCCATGAGGTTTGCGCCGGTGTATTCTATCATCACTACATTTGCTGTTTTTTGGCCCACTCCTGCAAGTGTTTGGAGGTCTTTTTCGTTCATTGGAATCTCACCACCATATACCTCTTCAACCCGTTGTGCCATTTTTATAATATTTTTTGCTTTATTATTAAAAAAGGAACAGCTTTTGAGAAGCTCTTTTACATCTTCAATATCAGCCACGGCAAGCTCTTTTGTTGAAGGGTATTTTTCAAATAACGCTGGTGTTATAATATTTACTCTTTTATCCGTGCACTGTGCAGAGAGCGCAACGGCTACAACTAACTCATAGGCATTGGTATAATGGAGTTCTGTTACAGCATCACTGTATCGTTCTACAAATCGTTTGTGTATCTCTTGTATCTCTTTTCTTGTTGCTTTTTTCATGATGATATTTTAGCGACTTATATGTTATAATCAAAGTAAGAAGTCGTATGGAGCCCTTATGAGTATATTTTCACACCTATTTACAAAAAAGAAATCAGAGTCTACACTCCCATCAGATGTCACATTCTATAAAAATCTCATTGATAATGATACATCGATGATACTCTTTTACTCTGATGAACAAGGCTGGATTGATGCTAACAAAACATTTTTACAGAGACTGCACCTGCGAAATATTGATGAATTTACAGAGCGTTATGACAGTATTCGGGATCTTTTTATACATGAGAGTGAAAAAGTTTTTATAGAAGATGACAAAGGTTGGCTTGAATTTATTCTCAAAAACCATCCAGATAGCTACCATGTGCGCATGCTAAACGCAGCTGATGAAGTTATGGTGTTAAATGCAAAAGTACTCTTTGAAAAAGAGTATAAAATCCATATTTTAGAGCTTGAAGATATCACTGCATTTGAAAAAGAGAGACTTAAAACAAAAGAGATAGAAAAACTTAAAACAAAATTTTTGGCTAATATTGGGCATGAATTTCGAACACCTATGAATGCAATTTTAGGTTTTATGGAACTACTTGAAAATACTACGCTCAATACAGTGCAAAAAGAGTATTTGCATATGGCTTCGTATTCTGCACAAAATTTGATGGTTAACATTGAAACACTGCTTGAACTCTCTCAGCTGCAAAGTGGAAGGCTCAAAGTTTTTGAAGAGGAGTTTGATTTTGTAGATGAACTTGAAAAACTGCTCTACTCCTTTTACAAAGAGGCACAAATTAGAGATATACGTGTTCTCTCATTTATTGATCCAAAAATACCAAAATACATTACATCTGATGCAACAAAAATTATGCAAATCATCTATTCTATTTTGCACCACACTATTAAACTGATAAAAGAGGGTGGAAAAATTCTTATAGAAATAAAATTAAGTAAAATTGCACCTGATGGCTCCTGTAGTATAGGTTTTGTTTTTAAAGATAATGGAGAGGGTTTCTCAAAGGAGCAGATAGCTTTAATAAATGAGCCATTTAGTGCCGATGCACAATCAAATGAACGTCTTGGTGTTGGTTTAAGTCTTGCGAGTGGACTTGTCGAGTTACTCGGCTCTCATTTGAGAATACACAGTGAAAAAGATAGTGGAAGCTATTTAAATTTTGTGCTTCATTTTACAAAAACTCGTGAAAGAAATTATGAAGTTTTGGAATCAAAAAGAGTGAAAATCCTATTACTTGATCAAACAAAACTAGAAGAGGCACACCATCTTAATGCCTATCTTCGTGCATTTGGATTAGATGTAGTGAAAGCAAATTTTATTGATGAGAATGTATATAAAGATGTGGAAGCTCTCTATATTGTTGCTCCAACAAAACATCTTTCGTGGGTGTTAGAATTAGCAGCACAAGAGAAAAAAATTCCTGTTATTATGCTATTAGAAAATGGAGAAACACTGCATGTAAATTTGAAAACCATTGTAGATAAAGTCATACATCTACCGCTCTTACCAAGTAGTGTTGCAAAACATTTAGACCTTCTTCATAGCTACGATTATACAAAAAAAGGAACAAGCATTTTTGAAGTGCAACCTGAAGTGTATGCTCTTGTTGTAGAAGACAATATTATCAATCAGAGATTGGTACAAATTCTTTTAGAGGAGTATGGCATTAGTGTCGATACTGCTCTTAACGGGTTAGAAGCAGTAGAATTATGTAAAAACAAGCACTATAATATTGTTTTTATGGATATAGATATGCCATATATGAATGGTATTGATGCAACACAAGAGATCCGAGAAAATATACCATTAAGTGCCAATACCCCAATAGTGGCACTTACGGCTATGGCTATGCAAGGAGATAAAGAGATGTTACTTTCAAAAGGGCTTGATGACTATCTACCAAAACCACTTACCCATGAGAAACTTCAGTTAATTTTGGAAAAATATTTACATGTTGCTAAAAAAGAGTTTGCTGTTTAATATCTATTAATATATTAAGACTAAAATTCTTGGTATCAATATATAAGGAACTATAATGAATAAAGTTACAATGCTATTATCTGGTTTATTACTAAGTGGGTCAATAGCAGCAGCACAGACCTTAGTTACAGTAAATGGAAAACCAATTACACAAGAAGATGTAAATACAGAGCTAATGAGCGCTACACAAGGTAGAGTAAATCAAATACCTGCAGATAGACTAGCAACTTTTAAAAAACAGGTTCTACAACAACTTATAGGTAAAGAGATTATCTATGATAATGCAAAAAAATCAGGAATATTAAACTCGCCAGAGTATAAAGCTGAATACAATAAACTTCTTAACAGAATGAAAAAAGAGTTAGCGATTCAGGTATGGCAAAAAAAACTTTTAGACAGCATCAAAATTTCAAATAAAGAACTTAAAGATTATTACAATAAAAATAAAGATGAGTTTAAAGAAAAAGAGAGCGTGCATGCACGTCATATCTTAGTAAAAACAAAAGCTGAAGCAGAAAAAATCATTAGTGAATTAAAAAATCTTCATGGACAAAAACTCAAAGAAAAATTCATTGAGCTTGCAAAAAAAGATTCTACTGGACCTAGTGGAGCAAAAGGTGGAGATTTAGGTTACTTTACAAAAGGACAAATGGTACCTGCGTTTAATAACAAGGTATTTTCTATGAAAAAAGGTACAGTAACTATGCAACCTGTAAAAACACAGTTTGGATACCATGTTATTTATCTTGAAGATAAAAAACCTGCAATGGAAAAAAGTTTTAATGATGTAAAAACTTTCATTGAACAACGTCTAAAAATGGAAAAATTTAAAAAAGTTTTCAAGGAAAAAATGGACGAACTACAAAAAAAAGCAGTTATAAAATAGTATATGCAAGACTCTCCAATATCTAAAATAGTTTTAGATGGGCGGGAGTTTTCTGTAAAACGCGATGATTTGATTGATCCCTATTTAGCGGGGAACAAATATCGAAAACTCTACCTTCTTTTAGAAACTCCTTCCCAAAAATATAACACGCTCATATCATACGGTGGTACCCAGTCAAACGCAATGCTTGCATTGGCAGCTTTATGTAAGAAAAAGGGCTGGAGGTTTCTTTACTATACAAAACCATTAAGTCAAACGCAGCGAGAACAAAGAAATGGTAATTTTTCTACTGCTTTGTCTTTAGGAATGGAGCATCACGAGGTTGCAGAGCCACTCTATAAAGAGTATATTGCATCGCTGCGTTTAGGCTTGGACGAAAAGGTTTGCCTTGTTGATCAAGGTGGTGCAGATACCATGGCAAAGGTCGGTATGGATATCTTAGCACAGGAGATTCGTGAGCAAAAGGCATGCGGCTTCATCAGTAGTGACATTAAGGCTTTAGCAACACCATCGGGTACTGGTACAACAGCACTCTTTTTGGCTCTAGCAATGCCAGAATATAAAGTATATACAACTCCAGCAATAGGAAGTGTTGCGTATTTAAAAGAGCAGATGACTGCTTTGGATGTTATTCCCAGTAATTTGGTGATTTTACCACCAAGAAAAAAGTACCATTTTGCAAAACCTTATAGAGAATTTTTGGAGATATATAAAAAACTTTTGGAGAGTTCTATAGAATTTGATCTGCTCTATGCTCCTGGAATGTGGCAGGCTTTGCTTGATAACGGGATAAATAATTTACTTTATATTCATAGCGGAGGAGTAAGTGGAAATGAGAGTATGCTTGCACGCTACTCTCAAAAAGGGTGGATTTAGTCTACAAAGACGACGTTCTCACTTAAAGGAACACGTGCCGGTCGGTAGCTGTTAATCTTAGCATCTTTATCTTCATAACCAAGTACAACACTGTACAAGAGTGCAAGATTTTCAGGAACTTCGAGCTCTTTTGCAATGACTTTTCCAAACTCTGTCGTTGAACCTTGTGGACAACTCGCAATGCCAAACTCTTGTGCAGCAAGCATAATGCTTTGCATATATGCACCACAATCAATAAGTGCTCCTTGTGCACCATTAATGTTTTCTTTATCTGTAAAAACAAAAAATACAGTTTGTGCACCAAACCATCGAAAATTGTCTTTCCACATTTGTATGCGTGTTTCATTGTCTTTTCTGTCAACTTCCATCAGTTTATAGAGCCCTGCACCTGTGACAATACGGCGTTTTTTATACGGGTTTACCCAATGTATTGGATAGTACTGAATAAATTGGTCATTCTCTATACCCTCATCCATTTTTTGAATCACAGCATCACCAACTTTTTTGAGTAGAGCTGCGTTTGATATGGCATAGGTAATCCACGGTTGCATATTTGCACCACTTGGAGTCATAGCAGCAGCCTTGAGAATCTTCTCTTGAATCTCTTTTTCTACAGGCTTTGGTAGATACGCTCTTTTTGATGAACGATTTTGTAACGCTTCAAGTACAGATGGCATTCATTATCCTCATAATTTTTTGGAATTATACAAAAGAGGTTATAATAAAGAGATAAAAATGAGGTGTGCAACTTAGGTTGCATAAGAAGTTGTCGCAAAAGTATATAATACTGCCAACAAAAAAGAAAAAAGGATAAAGAGATGAATAATATATTTGAAAAACTAACACATAATATGACAGAATCTATTGAAAGTGCGGTATCTCTGGCACTTCATAATCAAAATCAGGAAGTGACGCCAATACACTTCTTATGGGCACTACTGACAAATTCTGATTCGGTACTGAATCAGATGTTTAATAAAATGGGGATTGATAAGGTGGCAATGGAGCTTGACATTAAAAGTATGGCTGAAAAATTGCCAAAATCTTCTAATGTCACAAAAGAGAGCATAAAACTTTCTGCTGACTTTGTGAGAACATTACAAAATGCAGAGGGTCTTATGGCTAAAAATGGGGACTCTTATCTTGCTGTAGATACGTATATTTTAGCAAACTTGCAAACGCCACCGTTTTCAGAAATATTGCCGAAATATGTAAATACTATGGATTTGGCTAAAGAGCTTGAAGCAGCTCGTGGGGGTGCAAAAATTGACTCTCAAAGTGCGGATGAAACTTTAGAATCACTTTCAAAATATGGAATTGATTTAACAAAAGAGGCAGCAGAGGGGAAACTTCCTCCTGTAATTGGGCGTGATGAAGAGATTGCACGTACAATGCAAATTCTCATCCGTAAAACAAAAAATAACCCTATGCTTTTGGGTGAACCTGGAGTTGGTAAAACAGCACTGGTTGAAGGTCTTGCGCAACGAATTCAAAGTGGAGATGTTCCAACGTCACTTCAAAATAAACGTCTTATTGCACTTGATATGTCTGCACTTATTGCTGGTGCAAAATATCGTGGTGAGTTTGAGGACAGGCTCAAAGCTGTTATTGATGAAGTAAAAGAGAATGGAAACATTATACTTTTCATTGATGAAATTCATACTATTGTTGGTGCTGGTGCATCAGAAGGAAGTATGGATGCAGCAAATATCTTAAAACCGGCTCTTGCTCGTGGTGAGCTACATACTATTGGTGCAACAACACTCAAAGAGTATAGAAAATATTTTGAAAAAGATGCAGCATTGCAACGCCGTTTCTTGCCAATTAATGTAGATGAGCCGACTGTAAATCAATCTCTTCAAATTCTACGTGGAATTAAAGAGAGACTTGAAGCGCACCACAATGTAAATATTACTGATAGCGCACTTGTAGCTGCAGCAAAACTCTCTGACAGATATATTGCAGACAGATTTTTACCAGATAAAGCGATTGACCTGATTGATGAGGCAGCAGCTGAACTGAAAATGCAAATCGAATCTGAGCCAAATGAACTTAGCGCTGCTAAACGTAAACTTTCAGAGTTAATGGTAGAAAAAGAGGCACTCAAAATGGAGAAAACTCCATCAAATGAGAAACGCCTTGAAGAGATTGAAAAAGAGCTCGCGGATGTTGAAGAGAAAGTAAGAACTTTAGAATCTCAATTCCAAACAGAAAAAGAGGTCTTTGAGAAAATCTCTTCCATTAAAGGTGAAGTAGAACAAAAACGTCGTGAAGCAGAGCTTGCAAAAGCACAGTCAGACTTTAACCGTGCCGCTGAGATTGAGTATGGTGAGATTCCAAAATTACTCGAAGAGGAAAAATCACTCAACGAACAATGGGCACGTATGCAAGAGGCAGGAACACTGTTGAAAAACTCTGTTGATGAAGAGTCAATTGCTTCTATTGTCAGTAGATGGACAGGGATCCCTGTAAGCAAAATGCTTCAAAGTGAAAAAGATAAAATTATACATGTAGAAGATGAGCTCAATAAAACAGTAGTTGGACAAGCAAGGGCGACACATGCAGTTGCACGTGCAATTAAGCGTAACAAAGCAGGCTTAAGTGACAAAAACAGACCAATTGGTAGTTTCTTATTTTTAGGGCCAACTGGTGTCGGTAAAACACAAACTGCAAAAACGTTAGCGAAGTTCCTTTTTGACTCAGAAGATGCAATGATTCGTATTGATATGAGTGAATATATGGAAAAACATGCTGTTTCTCGTCTCGTTGGTGCAGCTCCTGGATATGTTGGTTATGAAGAGGGTGGACAGCTTACAGAAGCAGTACGAAGAAAACCATATAGTGTTATTCTTTTTGATGAGGTAGAAAAAGCACATCCTGATGTATTCAATATTCTATTGCAAGTGCTTGATGATGGACGCTTAACAGATAATAAAGGTGTTACGGTAGATTTTACAAACACGATTATTATCCTAACGTCAAATATAGCGAGTGATAAAATTATTAATAATCCGCAAGGAGATGAGCTTGATAAAATGGTTATGGCTGAGTTAAAACAGGCATTTAAACCAGAGTTTTTAAACAGACTTGATGATGTGGTTATATTTAACGCACTTGGTCAAGAACAAATTAAAGGTATTGTAGAAATATTCTTTAATGACATTAAAAATAAAGTAAAAGAGCGTAATATCGAACTCTCTTTAAGTGAAGAGGCAAAAACATATATCGCTGAAGCCGGATTTGATCCTGTATATGGTGCGCGTCCACTTAAACGTGCTCTTTATGAAATTGTCGAAGATCGTTTAGCAGACCTCATTCTTGATGGAACTGTTAAAGAAGGTTCTAAAGTTGAGTTTACTGTTGTAAATGGGGAGGTTGAGGTGAAGGTTTCTTAAGTCTCTAGATACTCTTCTATTGGTAGAGGCTTTCCAAGATGGAAGCCTTGACCATAATCCACTCCTATCTCCTTTATAACCTCTAAAATTTCTTGTGAAGATACAAACTCCGCAATTGTAGATACGTGGAGTTTTTTTGCAAGTGAAACAATAGTCTCAACCATGAGTCGTGAATTGTTATCTCTATCGATGTTGGATATCAGGGAGGCATCTATTTTGATAAAATCTACTGGAAGATTCAAAATATGTGAAAAGTTTGAGTATCCTGCCCCAAAGTCATCAAGTGCAATTTTTACACCATAAGAGCGAACTTTTATACAAAAATCGTGGACACTATCGTAATCTTGAAAATCTTCTGTTTCTAAAAGTTCAATGGTTATAAGCTCGTTGTAGGCAAAAGTATCGAGTGTTTCAAAGAAGTGTTTCATTGTTCTTTCATTTTGAATATCAGTAAGAGAAAGGTTTAGTGAACAAGGAATTTTATAGCGCTCGATAATAGAGAGTGTATTTGCAATCACATTTTTTGTAATTTTGTAATAGATTCGATTTGCTTTTGCAACTTCTAAAAAATTAAATGGTGGAATAACAGTGCCATCTTCATCGATAATTCGCACAAGTGATTCATACTTTATTGGCAGTGAAGTATCCCTCAGAGGAACAATTGGCTGACAAAAAGAGCTAATGGCATCTCTTTCAAATGCTGATTTGAGTTT
>CAYRVR010000049.1:0-14495 GCA_964427835.1 uncultured Sulfurimonas sp.
ATGGAGCGTCTTGAAGCGCGTGAGCCGATTGTACAAAGACTCCAAGAAGAGGGTTTCATCGTAAAAATCGAAGACCACAAACACCAAGTTGGGCACTGTTACAGATGTAAAAATGTTGTTGAACCTTACATCTCAAAACAATGGTTTGTACGCAAAGAGGTAGCAGACAAATCCATAGAAAAAACAAACAATGGTGAAGCACAGTTTTTCCCACCACACTGGATTAATTCTTACAACTCTTGGATGGGAGAGTTACGTGACTGGTGTATCTCACGCCAACTTTGGTGGGGACATCAGATTCCTGTCTTTTACTGTGATGAGTGTGGTCATGAGTGGGCTTCACAAGAAGATAAACCCGAAGCTTGTCCAAAATGTGCAAGTAAAGCTTTCACACAAGACCCTGATGTTCTTGACACATGGTTTAGCTCTGCTTTATGGCCTTTTTCAACTTTAGGTTGGGGTAATGGAGATACAGCTATGGACAAGCTTTTTGAATCAGAAGATATGAAAGAGTTCTATCCAAACACTCTACTCATTACTGGCTTTGACATTCTGTTTTTCTGGGTAGCACGTATGATGATGATGGGAGAACACTTTAATGGACAGCTTCCATTTAACCATATCTACCTCCATGCCCTTGTGCGTGATGAACATGGACAAAAGATGTCAAAATCAAAAGGAAATGTTATAGATCCTCTTGATATGGTCAACAAATATTCTGCCGATATTTTACGTTTTACGCTGGCAATTTCTGCTGCGCAAGGGCGTGATATTCGTATGAGTCAAGAGAAACTTGAGCTCAACAGAAACTTTACAAACAAACTCTACAATGCTACAAAATACCTCCAAATGAATGTTGATACATTCCCGGATTTAGAAGGTTTTTGTGTAGAGAGTGATTTGGGTCGTTACATGATGAGCCGTTTAAACTTTGCTACAAAAGAGGTAAGAGGCTACCTTGATGAGTACAAGTTCAATGATGCCGCTCTTACAATGTATAGATTTTTATGGAATGAGTTTTGTGACTGGGGAATTGAGCTGAGTAAAGCTGACAAAGGTGCTATAGTTGAACTTGGTGCAATATTTAAAGAGGCTATGAAGCTTCTGCATCCATTTATGCCATTTATTACAGAGCATCTCTACCATGAACTCAGTGGCACAACACTTGAAAATTCAGAATCTATTATGATCAAAAAATTCCCACATAAGACAAAACAGCGCAAAGAAGAGGAAAAATTTGAGATTATTATGGATGCCATTGTCTCTATTCGCCGTGCAAAAGTGCTTGTCGATTTAGCAAATCAAAAGATTGAGCGTGCCTTTGTCAAAATAGACGGTATCAGCGAAAAAGATAAAGCAATGATGACACCATTCATTGCTAAACTTGCCAAAGTAGAACATCTTGAATTTACAGAAGAAAAAATTCCAAACGCAGTGAGTGATATTGCTGACAAATGTGAAACATTCATTCCAACTGACTCTATTGACCTAACGCCAATCATTAACAAACTCACAAAACAGGATGAAAAACTCCAAAAAGAGATAGCAAAACTAAGCGGTATGCTCAATAACGAACGCTTTGTAGCCAATGCACCTGAAGATGTACTTGCAAAAAATCGTGAAGCACTTGCTGAAGCACAATCAAAACAAGCAAAAGTACTCGAGCAACTTAGCTCACTTAAGGCCTAGTGTGTTTGATATAAAAAAATATACATCTCCAAACATTAAAAATGATATTTTATCAGGTTTAGTGGTTGCAGTTGCCCTAGTTCCCGAAGCTATTGCGTTTAGCTTTATTGCAGGGGTAAGTCCAATTGTTGGGCTTTACACTGCTTTTATTTTAGGGCTTATTACTGCCATCATTGGTGGAAAACCAGGGATGATTAGCGGGGCAACAGGAAGTGTTGCCGTTGTTATTGTAGGGCTTGTTGTAGCAGCAAATGCAAAGCTCACAGCGCTGGGTATGAGTGGAGATGAACTTTACATCCACATGCTTAACTATGTCCTGCTTGCAACCATCATAGCTGGAGCTATTCAAATAGCAGTCGGAGTGCTAAAATTTGGTAAATTTATCCGCCTTGTTCCGCAACCTGCACTCTATGGGTTTGTAAATGGTCTTGCTATTGTCATTGCTATGGCACAGTTTAAGTTCTTTCATGGACAGGGTATAAGTATGTACATTATAGTTGCAATTACCATGCTCATTATGTACTTTCTTCCAAAGTTTACCAAGGCTGTTCCTTCTGGACTCGTTGCTATTGTAGCACTTACGCTCATTGTTTACTTTATGAAAGTAGATACCCTTACTGTCGGTGAGCTTGCTGATTTATCCCGTTTTCAAGGACAACTTCCACACCTTATCATTCCAGATACACTCTTTAGCCTTGATGCTATCATTATGGTTCTGCCTTACGCCATCATTATGGCACTTGTTGGACTCATAGAATCCCTTTTAACCTTAGCGGTACTCGATGAGATGAGTGGAACCCGTGGGAGTGGAAACCAAGAGTGTATTGCACTTGGGTGTGGAAATATTGCCAGCGGATTTTTTGGAGGTATGGCAGGATGTGCCATGATAGGACAGTCCATCATTAACTTTACTTCTGGTGGACTTGGACGCCTCTCCTCTTTTACTGCTGCTGTTGGACTCATTGTCTTGGTTATCTCGCTTACAGATGTTTTAAATGCTATTCCTGTAGGTGTACTTGTTGGGATTATGTTTATGGTGAGTATTGGAACATTTGAGTGGTCGAGTTTTTCACACCTCAAACATATGCCGCGTGCTGATGTCTTTGTCATGGTTGTAGTTACTCTCATTACGGTTGTAGAAGATTTAGCTGTTGCCGTCATTGCAGGTGTCATCATTTCAGCACTGGTATTTGCATGGAAACACGCCCGCATCTGGGCGAAGACCTATACCGAAGAAGACGGAACAAAAGTCTATGAGCTTGAAGGTCCACTCTTTTTTGCAAGTGCTACAACTTTTTCAGATAATTTTACAATAGAGCAAGACCCACCAAAAGTTGTCATTGATTTTAAAAATGCAAGAGTATTAGATTTTTCAGGTGTTGAGGCTATTGATGCACTTGTAAAAAAATATGAAAAAGCAGGCAAACAGCTACTTTTACGTCACCTCAGCAATGACTGTAAAAAGATTCTCAAAAAGGCAGGGCCGCACTGTAGCTATGAAGAGGATGACCCAACCTATAAAGTAGCCATTGATTACTAATTTAAAGAGATAAACTTCTCGGGAATGATAGAACGGTATCGTGGCATACTCTCTCCTACATTTGCATTAATGTAGGTTGGATCTGCTATCACATAGCGTTTTGCATTATATTTTACACTCGCTCCATGTAAAGGAATGTAAAGCGCTGTTGCCATATGGTTTGCATACTTCACTCCAATCACACGAATACCAAAAAAATCTTTTACAAGCCGTGCATACAGTGTTGCTCTGTCTTCACAATCTGATTTATCATACACAAGTGTCTCTTGCGCAAACATAACCTTCTCTTTTGCAAATTGTTCTCTATCACGTTCATATTTAAACGCAGTCTGTACAAAACGTAAAAGAAAGTTTATACCAAAGTTCATCTTTTTCCCTTCCAAATAAGGTCTTACAGATGCAAGAATATCACTATAAGTTTTCGCTTCTAATGGTGCATCAAAAAAGACCTTATAGGCAACCTGTGGGTAGGTTTTCATAAAAGCAATAAGGTTTTTATTGTAATGATAGGCAATAGTATAATGCTTTTGTAAAAAAGAAAAATTTCGCTTTTTATACCCTTCATCATTGGCTAAAACTGGTAACGTAGCAAGAGAAAAATCAAGTGATTTCACTGCGTTTGGATAGCTCTTCTCGTAGGTATATAGAGCTCCCTTTCCTGAGTGGGGTGCTAGATTATAATAAAACTTATTGTGAATTGTATAGCGTGGAGCGGCATAAACAGACTCAGTAGTAGCACTTAGCAAAACAGTATGTGCATTTTGAATGCCTATGCGTGTGTCATAACCAAGTTTGTTGAGTAAAAACCAGCTAAAAAGTCTTTGTTCATCAGTCTCATAAAAACTCTTAGCAGCTATTTTTGTAACTAAAAGATAAACACCCCAGCCGTTGAGTTGCATCTTTTTAGATACATCTTTTATTTCCTGCACTAATCCCTCATAATCACTTGCAGCAAAAATGGAAAAAGAGTTAAGTATGCCTTCTCTATTTTGTGGGTAAAAATGTGCCTCTTTTATCTTTCTATCAAGAGTAAAAGAGAGCATTGTTCCAAAATAATTCACATGCGTAGCATTTGCTTGTAAAATCATCGGAGTTGCATGCAACTCTTTTTTATGGAGTAAAATAAGATGAATATTTGGGCCAAGAGGAGCGACACTCTCTTTTTCAGCACGAGGAATTTGTTTTGGTTTTGCTTTTTTGTATAATGCAGGCGTAGTAAAACTTTGGTATGCCTGCCACTCTGTTTTTAAGTATGATTCAAAACGTTTGTCGTTTTTATTTTTATAGGCACCAAACGCAGCGTTTTGTACCCGTTTAAAATCTGCAAAATCCTCAGCATATAGCGTACTAAACGCAGTGATTAGTACAAGGCTAAAAAGGCCAAATTGCTTCAATGATTTTTGTTCCCCATCCTTGTTGTGTGGCACGATCCATATCTCCCTCTGTTTTATATAGTATTTTTGCATCACTCATTTGTGAGGAGTTGATTTTATTGTTTTGGTCAATATCGTACGGGCGGATAACACCACTTATTTGAACAAGTTGTTTTTGATCATCTATAAGTATCTCACGTCTTCCCGAAATGAAATAGTTCCCATTTTTAAGCACTTTTATAATTCTTGCAGAGACTGTTGTCGTAAAACTTGCATCTTTAACAGCACTACCACTCCCTTTAAAACTACTTGTCGAATTTGTTTTAAAACCTACGTTTGTGTAGCCATTGAGTCCACCCATTTGTGCTTGCACTCCAGAGTTTGCTGCTCCTGTATTTGAAAAAAGTCCCCCTCCAAGATTTGTTGCATCTACTTTTGAGAGCTGTTTTGAGCCTGTATTTGAACTTTTCGCCTGTTCAGAAATAACAACAGTTACAATGTCATTAACATGCATCGCTTTATGATCAGAAAAGAGTGGGTTTTCTCCTTGTCCAAAAATACTCCCCGTTGCACTAAAATCCTGTTTATACTCACGTGAGGGCATCTGCTCTACATAAGCAGGTGGCTCAAAATCAATTTCTGGGTCCGTGAGATGCGCAGTACAACCACTAAAGAGTATGCCATTAACAATCAAAACAGAACTGACAAGAAAAAAGTTATTCATATATATCCAATTACCTAGACTTATTTTGCTATAATACTAGCAAATTTAGTTCCATTACATAAAGGATATAGACAATGTCATTACGAGAACAAATCAATCAAGAAGTAAAAAATGCTATGAAGGCAAAAGATACTAAAAAAAGAGACGCACTGCGTTTACTTACAAGTGCTTTTAAACAGATAGAAGTTGATGAAAGAAAAGAGCTTACAGATGAAGATGTAATCAAAATCATTCAAACGCAAGTCAAACGCAGGAATGATGCTGCATCACAATACAAAGATGCCGGACGCGATGATTTAATGCAACAAGAACTTGATGAGATTGCATACTATGAAGTCTATCTTCCAAAACAACTCACAGACGAAGAACTTGCAACTGAAGTGAGTGTTATCATTGAAAAAGTCGGTGCAACTTCACCAAAAGATATGGGTAAAGTAATGGGTGCAGCTTCAAAAGAGCTTGCAGGTCGTGCAGATGGAAAACGTATCAGCACTTGCGTAAAAGAACTTCTTAATAAATAAATTTTTATATGAGCCTACCAGTCATCTAAGATGAATGCTTTAGGCTCATCACCCTCTTTTTTTTCTACTGTGATATTCTCATTTATTTCAGGTTCTTGCACTTTTTGTACCTCTGGTTTTCGCATCTGCTCTTCAAACTGCAACTCCAAGCCCTTACTTGTCATTATAAACCCGTTTACATGGAGTTTACCATCATGAATCTGTTTATGGTGTTCCTTACACAGCGGTACAAGATTATGTTTGTTATCTTTATGGAAATGACCAATAAATCCAGCACTATCTGCCAAAGATTTTTGCGAAATATGGTGTACATCTTCTGCAACTGCCCCACAAATTATACATTTTGTCACATAGAGCTCTTTATTGTATTTTGACTTCTTCTTTTTTACAAGGAGTTCAAGTTCGTCATAGTCATTAGCAAGCCGTTTTCTGATTGCGTTTGCTTTTTCTAAAAATTCACTGTCCATATGGAGAGATTTTGCAAACTCTAAACCATAAATACTGCTACCACTACCAGCCTGTAGTACGCGATTAAAAATAAGTTTATCCCCTGCCTCATCATACTCTACACTTAAATGTAAATCAACAACGTTATCGAGCCGTGTAATCTCTTCCATAGTAGAGAGCTGGTGTAGATGCGTTGCAAAAAGAAAAAGACAACGGATATCGGCAAGTTTTTCAATAGCAGAAGCAACAATCGCCACCCCTGAGAGTGTCTCTGTTCCATGGCTGATCTCATCGCCCAAAACTAACGAACGCGTAGAGGCACGGTTAAATATATTTTTCAATTCAAGCATCTCAACAGCAAAGGTGGAAAGTCCTTTTGCAAGATTGTCTTTTGAAACTATTCGTGTAAAGATGGAGTCAAATATGCTAAATTTCATCACTGCAGCAGAGACAAAAAAACCAGATTGTGCCATCAAAACAGCAATACCAATACTCTTCATTAAAGAAGACTTCCCGCTCGAGTTAATCCCATACAAAAGCACACCGTTAATCTCATGTCCATCATGTACAGCAACATCAAGCATTACCGTTTTTGGATGTGGCAAATCCATATAGTCTCGATTACCCATTACTATATCATTTGGAACATACAAACCACCTCTCTCTTGCACTTCAATCAGGGGATGACGTAGCTGCATAATTTGCATAAAATTCTCATCTTTTTGTGCTTGAACTATCATTGGGCGGGAGTGTTTATACTCTTGCGCTACTTTTGATGAGCTCACACCAACATCCAAATCTGCCACATAGCTAATGACACGACTAAAAAGGAGTGAGTAACGTCTCTCAAAAAGTGCCTGAAGCTGTATGTAGCGCTCTTTGACAAGTGTGACTATTTTACGACGGTTTTTCATAATATTATCAGAGAGTTTGTCTGTAAAACTAGAAGTAATTTTTACATTATTTGTCAATTTCTTCACATTAAATTCGTTAAAATATTCACTCTCTTTAAAAGCTTTTTCTATAAGTGAAAATCTATTTTTGCTTATAGAGATATAATACCCCTCTTTTTCAAGCAATCCAAGAGTAACTACTTTTGTACTACTCGCTGCGTTTACCTCTTCTAAAAGCTGCTCAATTTTACCAACGATGTCTTCAAAAGCAAGTAACATGGTTCTGTTTTCCTGAACAAGTGTGTCTATGGTTTCATCTACGCCACTCATTAAAAAGTTCTCATCTACCGTTGCGTTTGTGAAGCGTCTAGAAATATCCAAATCAATGGTTTTTGCAATATCACGCAAAAACTCTTCCACTTCACTTTCATGAAAAGGTGTTTTTTGGATTTTATACTTTTTTACATACTGCATAAGTTCTTTGACACTTACCATAGAATCATACATATGGTTCATCTCAAAAGGATGTAATCGTCCTAAATTTAAACGCCGTGCAAGCCGTTCTAAATCATAAACCCCCCGCATCATCTCATCCAAATAACGTACATGGGAAGTTACACGTTCAATAAGATTGTAACGCCTCTCGAGTTCATTTTCATCCATAATTGGATTTAAAAGTCTCTCCTTAAGAAGTCTGCGTCCTATTGCTGTTGCACTTTTATCAAGCATTTTTAAGAGTGTGAACTCTTTTCTGTCTTTAGAGATAACGCCCATCTGCTCAAGTGCATTATTACCCAAATACATATAACGACGGTTATCAATAATCCCCGGCATTGCCAGTTTTTGTACAATGTGATAATCATGTTCGATAACAAAGTCTATGAGAATTGCCAATGACTCCGTAATCATCGGACTTCTTTCTAAATCTAAATGCTCAATAGGAGAAAGGAGTGATTGGATTTGATAGACCTCTTTAAAAAGCTCATTTTGAAAATCAATTTTAAAACGTTTGTTATTAACTGAGTAGTGATAATGCTCAGGAATTTCAAGATACTGCATAACATGACGCTGATCATCAATCCCATCTAAAAAGCTCACTACAACTTCACTTGTTCTATAAACATTTAAAAGATTAAAAACTTCATCAAGGGCATAAGCAGGATCTTCACTTGTTCCATGTGACTCATAGAGCCATGTTTTTCCAGTTGTGACATCTATGGCAGAGTAACCTACTACATAAATATCACGGAACTTATCAATTAAAAGGGAGACAATGTAGTTATCGTCGTTATCAATTATATGCTCAAAATTTGTCCCAGGAGAGACAATTTGAGAAATATAGCGGCTGATTTTGGGAGGAGTACCCTTTTGTTTGACCACTATTACAGTGTACTTTTGTTCTGCAATCAAACGACTCAAATAGCGTTCAAATGACACCGCAGGAACACCAGCAAGCAGAGGATTTTTTTCAGAGTTTTCTATAATTTTTTTATTTTTTTTCGTTAGCTGGATATTTAAAAGTTCTGCAATCTCTTTTGCTTTACCAATCTGTTCTTCATCATTGTTTACTTCATATACTTCATAAAAGGTACCAATTTCCATAAAGACAACAGTATCATCACCATATTTCTCTTCAAAAAAACGTTGCAAATCAAAATAAGTTTGTGTTAAAAGTTTCTCTTTGTTGTTTAATATTTTATCTATAACGGATGATTGCATAAATTTCTATTTCCAGTTTACTTTATTGGTCCTTAGACTCTAATATTATAGCATAAATAGGCTATTTGCCTTGCTTTTGAGAAAAAAACTGATATAATTAATCCCTATTCTATATCTAAAAGAGCACTTATGAAAAAATATTTTTTTATACCATTGACTTTAAGTGTAATGTTATCTGCCCAAACGCTAAAAACAACACTAACACAAACACTTGCAACAAATCCTTCAGTGCAAGAACGCTTAAAAAACTTTCAATCTACACAAGAAGAGGTTTCTGTAGCAAGAGCTGGTTACTACCCAAAACTTGACCTTAATCTCGGTGCAGGACATGAGACAACCAAACGCAGTAATCAAGCGGGAGGGACAAGTGATCAAACATACAACTTTACTGTTTATCAAAACTCTTTAAAATTAACACAAAATCTTTTTAACGGCTTTTCTACAACCTATCAACTTCAAGAAGCAAAGTATAAAACTATTGCAGCTGCATATAGTTACATTGAAAAGGTAAATACTACAAGCTATGATTTAGTATCAAGTTATCTTGAACTTTTAAAAAATACAGAACTTATAAAAACAGCCAAAGAGAATGTGGATATAGATGAAAAGATTTTAAACAAAGTACAAAAACTTTATAATGCTGGTCTGACAACGCTCTCAGAGGTAAACAAAATCCAATCATCCCTTGCCTTAGCACGTGCAAATCTTGTTGTGCAAAAGAACAGGACTCAAGAGGCAGCATATAACTTACAAAAAGTTGTAGGACGTCCTCTCAAAGCAGCACAAATGAGTAAACCACGCTTTGTAAATACTACCCTCCCAAAAACACTTGCAGAGGCACAAACAGTTGCACTCAAAAACAACCCTTCGCTCCTCGTAAGTCGATTTAATATAAAACTAGCCCAAGCAACAAAAAAGAAACTCTATACGAATTATTATCCAAAAGTGGATCTCGAGGTTTCCCAGTCAATGAATAAAAACTTGAGTGGCATTGAAGGGAATAATGATGCCTTTAGAGCAATGGCATATCTTTCATACAACCTGTTTAACGGTTTAAGCGATAAAGCAAATATTACTAAAAGTGTTGTGCAAATCGAACAAGAAGAAGAAAAACAAAACAGCATAAAAAGAGAAACTTTACAAAGCTTACAAATAGCCTGGACAACAACAAAAAAGACACAAGAACAACTAAAATATTTACAACAATACCATGAATTTTCAAAAAAGACACTTTCTCTGTATAACAAAGAGTACGCGCTCGGTCGCCGTTCTCTTTTAGACCTACTCTCATCACAAAATGATTTAATCCATTCAAAAGAACAAATCATCACTGCCCAGTACAGCATTTTATCATCCCAATATAAAATACTCAGTATAATGGGAACCCTTGTCTCTACCCTTATAAAAGATGATACAAAAAATATTTATACAAATGTAAACCTACAAAATAATTTTAATACAGCAAAGGTGCAGTAAATGTTTTTAGAAAATGCTGACAATCTAAGGATGGATTCTCTTCTAGATTCTCTCGTGTTGTTTACCAAACTCTACCATAAGCCTTTTTCTGCAGATGCAATTACAGATGGTTTGCCAATAGAACCAGGAGCAGAAACACCCGAACTCTTTTCAATCAATAATGCAAAAGGACTCTTTTCACGTGCTGCAAGCCGTGCAGGTCTACAATCTTCTCTCATTCGTCGTCCTTTATCGCAAATCTCTCCATTACAGCTTCCAATGATTATTTTGCTCTCAAATCAAAACTCTTGTATTTTAGACAGCTTTAACAAAGACCGTACACAGGTAAAAATCATAATGCCTGCTGAAGAGCCAATTGAGCAATGGATCGATTTAGAAGATTTAGAAGATGAATATATTGGCTATGGTTTTATGATCAAAAAGGCTTTTGAATATAGTGACGATAACGAAAGAGTACAACACCTAAAACACAAACATTGGTTTTGGAGTACACTCAAACTCTCTGCCGGTATTTACAAGGATGTACTCTATGCATCGCTTCTTATAAACCTTTTTGTTTTAGCGACACCACTCTTTACAATGAATGTTTACGATAGAGTTATTCCAAACAATGCCATTGAAACACTCTGGGTTTTTGCTATAGGCGTTGTTATTGTCTATTTCATTGATACCTTTGCAAAATTTTCTCGAAACTATCTCTTAGAAACAGCTGCTAAAAAAAGTGATGTCATTATGTCTTCTATCATATTTGAAAAAGTTTTAGCACTCAAGATGTCTGATATTCCTCCTTCTGTCGGCTCTTTTGCAAATAGTATAAAAGATTTTGAAAGTATCCGCGGATTTTTAACAAATGCGACAATGGCAGTACTCATCGACTTACCATTCGCTGTCATTTTTTTAGCTACTATAGCCTATATTGGCGGAATGATTGTTATCATTCCTCTTATTACAATGATGTTTATTATTGGATATTCCCTCTTTATCAAAAAACCTCTACGTGCAAGTATAGAATCAACTCACGAAGCAAGTGCAAAAAAGAGTTCTATTCTTATTGAAACATTGAGTAATATCGAGACTATTAAAACACTCGGTGTTTTAAACCAAATCCAATGGAAATGGGAAGAATCAACAGGAGAAATTGCAAATAAAAGTTTTGCCTCACGTATGATGTCAGCTTCTATTCCAACTATTACACAGCTTCTTATTCAGCTTAATACTGTTGTAATCATAGTTGTTGGTGTCTATATGATTAGTGATTTCAAACTTTCAATGGGTGGATTAATTGCCATTGTTATTTTAACAGGAAGAACCCTTGCTCCAATGGGTCAAATTGCAGCACTCATCACAAACTATGAAGATGCAAAAACCTCTTATGAGACCATTGATGCAATCATCCAAAAACCAAGTGAACGCCCAGAAGGGAAACATTTTGTGCAAACACCAGATTTTCAAGGAAAAATTGAATTTATCGATGTCACTTTCACCTATCCTGGTACTGATGTTCCTGCTTTAAAAAATGCTTCTTTTGTCATCCAACCAGGAGAACATGTGGCTGTCATCGGACGTATTGGTTCAGGTAAAAGTACCATTCAAAAACTTATTTTAGGTCTCTATGAACCTGATGCTGGTCAAATTTTAATCGATGGAATAGATATCAACCAAATTGACCCTGCTGATTTACGTAAACATATCAGTTATGTTTCTCAAGATATTATGCTCTTTAGAGGCACTGTAAAAGAAAATATCACATTTAGAGCTTCCCATGCAACAGATGGAGCAATGATTCGTGCTGCACAAATCAGTACAGCTGCAGATTTTATAAAAAAACATCCTAAAGGATATGAGATGCCTGTTGGAGAACGTGGACAAGGAATGTCTGGTGGACAGAGGCAAAGTATTGGTATTGCCAGAGGATTATTGATTGATACTCCTATTGTTATGATGGATGAACCAAGTAGTTCCATGGATCAAATTACGGAAGCAAAACTCTTAGCAAACTTGGAAAAAGAGTTACAGAACAAAACTTATATCATGGTGACACAAAAAATGAATCTTTTACAAATTGCTGATAGAGTTTTAGTGGTCAATGAGGGGAGAATTATAATAGATGCACCAAAAGAAGAAGCTATATTAAAACTCCAAAATGGAGGACGTTCATAATGAAAAATAAAAAACCTGTTCAATATAATGAAAAAGATTATGAATTTATGAATTCTCTGAGTGCTGCACTTTTACAAAACTCACCCCGTAAAATGAGTCTAGTACTCAAACTGTGGCTTATTACAATTGTTGCACTTATAGTTTGGGCTTCTTTTGCCAGCATTGATGAAGTAACAAGAGGAAAAGGAAAAGTTGTCCCATTTGGGCAGAATAAAGTTATTCAAAATCTTGAGGGAGGTATTGTCGAGGCAATTAATGTACGTGAAGGGCAACATGTTAAAAAAGGTGATATTCTTTTAAAAATAAATAATGCAAAATCACTCTCAAGCAGTGAAACCAATATGATGAAGTACAATGAACTCTATGCAAAAAAGCTGCGTTTGTATGCAGAAGCAAATAACCTTCCTTTTAAAAATGTTACAACTAATAATAAAGAGTTACAAAAACAGATTGCCTTGGCAAAAAAGCTCTATGACTCAGATAAAATTGAAATACTTGCAAAAGACAACTCGTTTGTAAATCAAATTGAACAGCGTAAACAAGAACTAAAAGAGGCAAAAGCTAAAATAAGATCTTTACAAAAGTCTTTGGAATATGTTACAGAAGAAATCTCCATGACAGCTCCTATGGTAAGAGAAGGTGTAAAATCAAAAGTAGATTTTCTCAAATTAAAACGTGAAGCAAATGACATTGAGAACAAAATTGAGGCTGCAAAGTTATCGCTTCCAAGACTAAAATCAGCAATTCAAGAGTACAGAAACAAACGTATGGAATCAAAACAAAAATTCATAAATAAAGCAAAAGAAGAACTTAATGATGTAACAGCTAAACTCGCGCAAATAAAAACACAGCAAATTGAATATACTGACCAAGTCAATAGAACAATTGTCAAATCACCTGTCGATGGAATTGTACAAAAATTATTTGTAAATACCATAGGTGGTGTTGTAAAACCGGGTCAAGATCTTGTTGAAATTGTACCGACTACAGAACAACTTTATGTAGAAATCAAAATAAAACCGAGCGATATTGCATTCATTCATCCAGGAGCAGAGGCAATGATAAAAATTTCTGCCTATGATTTTTCCATTCATGGGGGATTAAAAGGAACTGTCATAGATATATCTCCTGATACCATTACAGACAGGAAAGAAAATACTTACTATCTTATCCATATAAAAACAGAGAAAAATTATCTTGGATCTAAAGAGCATCCACTCAAAATTATTCCGGGTATGACCGCAAGTGCCGATATAGTAACAGGGAAAAAGACAGTAATGGAATACATTTTAAAACCAATACTGAAATCTAAACAATACGTTTTTTCAGAGAGATAAAATGCAAACTATATTTTTAAGTACCGATATGGATATAATCAGCGAATGGAAAATGCGTCACAAACTTGACAATACGTTAGATTTTCATGAGTGTGACACACTACTAAACGCAGTCAGAGAACTCAATAATTATATAATAGTAGCAGATTATGACACCATTTCACATAGTATAAATAAAATGATCTCTTCAAATTTATTGCCACAAAGAGTAATAGTTTTAGAAAGAGTTCCTGAAATCATTACGGGTAAGATGCTTATTTCAAAAGGTGTAAAAGCCTATGGAAACTCAAGAATGTTAAAAGTACATTATGAGCAGATGATCCATGCTGTAGAAAATTCACATATTTGGACATATCCAGAACTTACAGTTGCTATGGCACAAGACCTCCATCACAATGAAATCTCTGATGAAGTAAAACAACTTATACAAAAACGTTTAACTCACAAAGAGCAAGAAGTTGTTTATTTAATTTTAGAAGGGCTAACAAATGACGCAATTGCATCAAAATTAGATATTACACAAAGAACTGTTAAAGCTCACATAAGTTCCATTTTCTCAAAACTTCATGTTAATGATAGAGTTTCTCTTATTTTACTTTTAAGATAGAGCTAAAAA
>CAYRVR010000050.1:0-14476 GCA_964427835.1 uncultured Sulfurimonas sp.
TTTTTTGTAATTCTTATGTTATCAACCAACGCTATAATCGCAAAATTTAAAACAAGCGATTATATATGTGTAAAAAAATCCTCTTTACTCTCACTTTCCTTTTTCTTACTCTTCTAGAAGCACAGACGAATATGGGTAATTGTGAAGCCACTGTTGTAGATGTAAGACTACCAAATCTTATAGATTCAAATCTAACATTATCTGCCTCAAAAGTATATGGCATAGATAGAAAAGTACTTGTCACAAATGGCGCAACATTAAAAATTGAACCGGGAACCACACTTGCAGGGTGTAGTCTTTACTCCTTTTTAGCAATAGCAAAAAATGCTACAATCATAGCAAAAGGAACAAAACACAATCCTATTACTTTTACATCCCAACTTGATTTAATTGGCTACTCTGCACCTAATAATGTGGGCGAATGGGGTGGTTTAGTAATTGCAGGAAATGCATATACACACTATGAAAATAATAAATATGAAGCTGATGAGAGTATTGCTTTTGGAAGCGATTCCCACAGACATGACAAAGATTCCTCTGGAATTTTAGAATATGTTGTTATAAAACATACAGGATATGAGGTAAAAAAAGACAAAGAACTCAATGGGCTTTCTCTTGCTGGAGTTGGAAGTGGTACAATAATCAAAAATATAGCTATTATCGGTGGTGGTGATGATGGAGTAGAAATTTGGGGAGGGCAAGTTAATATTGATGGTCTCTACATCTATAATGCAAAAGATGATTCTGTCGATGTCGATTTAGGATACAGGGGTACAATTCAAAATGTTCTTGTTGTACAAAATAAAGTGGCAAGTAAAAACAACCATGACTCTTCTGCCATGGAATTTGGTAATGATGAAAATCTCATTCATACAGATGTAAAAACAGCAACACTCCCCACAATCAAAAATTTAACTGCCTACATTAAAGGTGGTGGCCTTTATAACAAATATGACTCTGGTTTTCGACTTAGTAATGTAAAAATCATAAGTAGCAAAAAGCATGATTATCAAATGATATACTTTAGAGGAAAAGACTCCTATACCACAGGAGCAAAATTTTTTGATACTGATGTTTGTCTCTACGACACAGCACTGCCACTTACACTCAAACAACTCATTTCCAAAAAAAATTCTAAAACTCCTAAAAACAAATATACTGCATATGATTTTTTCATAAAAAAACATCTCGCAAAAGGAAAAGGTAAGTTAAAAACAAGTAGCAAGTGTACAAAAGGAGTCAATGAAAAAAATATTTGGAAAGGAAAGAGGGATTCTAATGAACCCTTAGAAACTAAATAACTATAGAACCTTATGTTCTATAGTCAGCATTTATCTCTACATATTTATGACCTAAATCACATCCAAACGCAGTAAATTTTCCATTTCCTATGCCTAAGTCACAGTAAATGCTAAATTCATCCAGCTTCATAACTGCAGAAGCCTTTTTCTCCATCTCTGCATCAAAATAGAGGCTGCCTTTTTCGTAAACACAAACATCATTAAAAGAGATTGTAAGCAACGATTCATCTGCCTCAGCACCACTTGCACCAACAGTAGAAGCCACTCTGCCCCAATTTGGATCTTCACCATACAGAGCCGTTTTAACAAGCAATGAATTAGAGAGTGCTTTTGCTACAGTTTCAGCTTCACTGTCACTCTTTGCACCGCTTACTTCGTAAGTTACAAGTTTTGTCGCTCCCTCTCCATCTTTTACCATTTGACGTGCAAGGAAACGCATAATTTCATAGAGTGCTTCGCTAAACGCAGCCCTATTATATGCTCCACTTTTGCCATTACTTAAAAGCATTACAGTATCATTTGTCGATGTATCACCATCTACACTTGCTGCATTAAAAGTTGTCTGTACATTTTCATTGATTATCTCTTGCATCTCCTCTTTATTCACTTTTGCATCAGTGGTAATAAAGCAAAGCATTGTAGCCATGGCAGGGTTAATCATGCCTGCACCCTTAGCCATTGCACCTATGTGAAACACAGTTTTATCTTCAAGTGTTACTTCATAGGCTATTTGCTTCGAAAATGTGTCTGTTGTCATAATCGCTTGTGCCGCTGCGTTTGGCTCCTGTCGTGTCAGATCAAAAAGCTTTGCCCCCTCTATAAGTTTCTCTTTTGGCAAACGCACACCGATCACACCTGTTGAACTCATTACGGGATTTATAATGCCTTGAGGAAGTGTAGCTAAAATCTCTTCTATATCTTTTATACCAGCCTCTCCCGTCATTGCATTTGCATTTTTAGAATTAATCAAGACAAAATTTGTTTGAAAATCACCCTTCTTTTTAAAATGTCTTATGGGTGCAGCTGTCATTTTATTTGTTGTAAAGGTAGCTGCTATGTCACACACAACATCACTATAAACAAAAGCCATATCTTTTGCATTATTTGCTTTTAAGCCCGCACTAATCCCATCTGCATAGAAACCTTCAGAGGCACAAACGCCTCCTTCTATTTTTTTTAATTTATACAAACTTCAACTCCTTTGGTTTTACTCTTTTTGAGAGTATATCTTTTGTTATTTTAATACCTTTTTGCGTACCAATAACCAATAGCTTTGCCTCACTTGTTATAAGTGTATCACCTTTTGGCATACTAAAAAACTTTCCATCTTTGTTGGTAATTCCCACCACAGATGTATTTGCTATTTCACGGAGATGCGTCTCTTTGAGCTTTTTCAAAACAGCCCAACTGTAACGCTCTATTTTAATCTCTTGCATATCAAGTGGATTATCATTTTTATACAAAAATTCTTCGAGTAGGTTTTCCATATCTGGTCGTGCTGCCATTGCACTTACCCTTTGTGCTGTAAGTTTTGTCGGAGAGACAACTGTATCTGCACCAAGTTTTTTTAACTTTTCTACATCACTCATACTTTCTGCTGCAGAAATCACATAATAGGGACGGGGTAAAAAATGTTCCTTTTCAAAAAGCCGCACAGATGCAATTAACGCAATGTTGTCCGATATAGAATCCGAAAGTGTAATTAAACCCTTTGCTGAAGAGAGATGTGCTTTGAGCATTGCAACCTCTGCATGTGGTTCAGCGTGAAGGACATAAGGGTATTTATACTCCTGTGCCCATTCAAATATCTCTTTTCTTGGATCGACAACAACAAAAGGTATATGATTACGGCGTAACTGTTTTGTCACTTCTATTGTATAGTCATTATGATAACAAACAACAAAATGCTTTTTTAATCTCGCAATTTTATAGAGCATTCTTCTCTCCTTGAGTATGGCAACTATATTTCCCTTATTTAACTCATTGACTAAAATACCAACTGCACTTGAAAAAACTGCAAATCCTGCGATGATAAGATTTATAGTAAATATACGCCCCGCATTTGAAAGTGGTACTATTTCTCCAAAGCCTACTGTTGTAAAAGTAATCGCAGTTTGATAAATGGCATCCATTACAGTAAAATTGTCTATAACAACATAGCCAACAGTACCTGCAAGCATTACAACTACAGTTAAAATAAGAGGTAAACGAAAAGGTTTTAGATGGGGATAAACTTCAGGTAAAAGTTTTTTGTCAGGTTTGGGAGGGGTCTCCCAGTTAAGGAAGTTACGAATCTTCTCTAAGAGATTCAAAACTATTCCCTAAATTACGAATTCTTTTTCAGTGTACGTAATTCTCTCGCTGAAATTTTAACTTTTTTCGTTGTACCATCTTCTAAAGTGATACGTACTGTTCTTAAGTTTAATAAAAAACGACGCTTTGTTCTGTTTTTTGCATGAGAAACATTGTTCCCACTCATAGGGCCCTTGCCGCTAATAGCACATCTTCTTGCCATGTGAGTATCCTTGAATGATATTTAAAGTTGCGAATTGTATCAAATAAAAGCAAAACTTCAACTTAAGCCAATATTATTTCCAATCTAGCACCTAATTTATATTTTTTTTATCCTTATGTAGTTAGAATACTCACTAACATAACAAAAGGTATAATGTGATAACACAAGAGAAAGTTGATAGCTATATCAAAAAAATTCCACCTGCTCCACAAACCCTCAAGCAGACACTTTTACTCTTGCAACAAGGAGAACTTACAAAAGCAGCAACAAAGGCAAAAGAGGACCTTGCTCTTGCAAGCTACCTGATCGAGCTTGTCAACAAACCTCTTTTTGGTTTTCGTAATGAAGTTACAGATATTTCGCAAATCTTTGGTATTTTAGGTTTAGAAGGTTCACAACAAGCTGTTTATAACTACATGATATCACTTTTATCACCCTCGCAATGGAAGTTTTTTCATCTCACTAAAAATTCCTTTTACGATTTACAAGCTGAACTCACTACAAAATATACAAAAATACTTACACATCTTAATATAAAAGATCCAGACATACAAAATGCCATAGCACTTCTTCCTGCAAGTATTATCGTCGCAGAAGCTCTCTTTTGTGAAAAACTTGAAGATGTCGCATTACTACGTAGTGTCAATGAAATTGATTTAAATACAATACTTACAAGACTCTGCGGTATGGATCTTTTTGATATTTGTCAGCGAATTGGCGAAAAATGGAATATGAGTGAAAAGAGTATGGAAATCATACAGTGTGCCAGTGGTATAAAACCCTCAAAAGATGAAGAGATAAACAAAATGGGAAAATGGATGCATCTTCTTCTTTTTTATACCCTTTCTCAACCAACCTACATCAATGCAGGTCTCAATGATTTCATAGATTTTCATATTGATTTTGTTGAAAACATCTATGCTGATTTTGCACAATTAATGGAG
Organism: uncultured Sulfurimonas sp.; assembly: GCA_964427835.1. Lineage (GTDB taxonomy): Bacteria > Campylobacterota > Campylobacteria > Campylobacterales > Sulfurimonadaceae > Sulfurimonas. The sequence goes on from CAYRVR010000050.1 coordinate 4,761, forward strand.
ATTCAATGAGAGCGGTCATAAAAAATGGTATTGGGGTTTTCCATCCACAAGGTTTTTTAGATGGAAACTCCAGTATTGCGCTTTTGAGTATAGATGACATTGAGGCGACACTAAAATCGAATGCAGATATGATTCTTGTCTCCTTGCAAAAGGTTATTTTTTTTAACAGAAATGGACTTGACACCTTTGTGAAGATGTTCCATAAAATCCGTAAAACTTCTCATATAATAGTAGGATTTTGTGATTATGATAGAAAAAAGTATGACGCAATATGCAAATTCTACAAAGACGATTTAAATTTTTCTCTCTTTAAAACACAAGATATAGCAAATCTCTTTTCAAGTAGCTATAAAAATCAGGCAAAGAACGTTTTACTTTTTAGCGAAGACAAATCACAAAGAGCTGCGTTTGCCATAGAATTGCATGATAATGGACATAACCCCATAGTCGCACAAACACACCAGGAGTTTCTAGAAAAATCAAAAAATGCAAGTGCATATGATGTCATTCTCTGTGATTCCTATCTTGGACAGATTGGCCAACAAGTAGCCACTCGTGTAACGGGGAATGCTATTATTTACACACTCCCCTCATTTTTAGACGCTGAAATTGGAAATACTTTTAACATCGCTTACCATAACAACTCCCTCAATGTAGGTTTTCGTCTTTTTATATTTGATGCTTATAAAGTTGTGAGTATGAATGTGCATGCACTCAATTTTTTCTCTAAACTTGCTTCTGCGGCTGCAGAGTACAACGCGACTATCTGCTTTGTTGGAATGACTTTTGAAAAGACACCCACTGCGTTTAAAGAGACACTCGAAGATTCCGGTATTATGTTTTTTGAGCAGATGAATGATATTTTAGAAAATAAAGAACTGCTAGAAGAGCTTGGAGCCAGTAGTGCGGCAACAACAAAAAACAAACGTCCTCTTAATAAAATGATAGTCTCTGAACTTGCAAACTTTATCGACGCAACAGTCGCAACTATTGAGATGATGACAAATGCACAAGCCATTAAAGAGGCTGCCAAAGTTGATACAATTGTCATTGGAGAAAAAGAGAATAAAATAGCCAGTTCAATAGGTTTTTATGGAGATATCGATGGAATGGTTATACTTGTTTTTCCTCTTGATATTGCAAAAAAATCGTGTGAACTTCTTATAGGTGAAGATACAAATGACCTAGAACTTATTCTTGATACCTTAGCCGAACTTGTCAATATAGTAGGAGGAAAAATAAAAACACTTTTGAGTGATGAGAAAGTAAATGTAAATATTACTTTGCCACGTACATATAAAGATATTGATTCCCTACTTGAAATTGCACAAGGGAAAAAAGGTGTTCAAGTAGATCTCGCTTTTGATAACGATAAATTCCTCTTTTTCTTAACAAGATAAAAGCATCGGGCTTGTATAATTCGTTTTAACAAGCCTCAATACAAGGAAAATAGATGAAAGTAGCACCAAGCATCCTTTCGGCAGATTTTGGAAATTTGCAACGTGATGTCCAAGAGATATGTAACGCAGGATGTGACTTTGTTCATGTCGATGTAATGGATGGACATTTTGTCCCAAATTTAACCATTGGCCCCGTGGTTGTCTCAGCCATTGCAAAAGCTGCAACAAAACCTCTCGATATTCATCTAATGGTTGAAAACAACACATTTTTTGTTGATCTTTTTGCCCCACTCAAACCAGAATATATCTCTTTTCATATAGAGGAAGAAAAGCACCCTCACCGACTCATCCAAAAAATCCGTTCCTACGGCATCAAGCCTGCCATTGTCTTAAATCCAAACTCTCGCCCAGAGCAGCTAGAGTATCTTCTCGAGTTTTTAGACATGGTACTACTAATGAGTGTGAACCCTGGTTTTGGTGGTCAAAGCTTCATTGACACTGTCATTCCAAAAGCAAAAAAACTTAATGCAATGCGTAATCAAATAAATCCAAACTGTCTTATTGAGGTTGATGGAGGCGTTAGCGATAAAAACATCCATTTACTCAAAGAAGCCGGTGTGGATGTAGTCGTCGCAGGAAGTTATGTTTTTAGCCATGAGAATAGAAAAGTAGCCATAGAGAGCTTACAAATTTAATGCGTTGTAAAATTTGTGGTATAACTTCTTATGAAGATGCAATGGTAGCTATAAATGCAGGGGCTTATGCTCTTGGATTTGTATTTTATGAAAAATCTCCACGTTACATTACACCTAAAAAGGCCAAAGAGATCATTTCACAGCTCCCTCCTTTTGTTGAAAAAGTAGCCCTCTTTGTAAATGAAGATGCTGCGTTTATAAATAAAACATGCCACTCCATCGGTGCTACACTTGCCCAAATACATTTTGATGCTCCACAAGAACTTTATGCAGAACTGACAATACCTCATATCAAGGTAATCCGTGCAAAAAGCAAAGAGGATATACTGAACTTCGTAGATGAATATAGAATTGTTGATGCCTACTGCCAGGCCTATGGTGGTGCAGGTAAACGAGTAAATATTGAGTGGTTTGAGGGAATTGACTGTTCAAAAATCATTTTGGCAGGAGGACTCAATCCTCAAAATATTCTCGCACTCAAAGAGTATGGATTCTATGCCCTTGATGTAAGTAGCGGTGTTGAACTATCAGCTGGAATCAAAGATCCCAAAAAAGTACAAGAGTTTATTCGTAATGCTTTCTAAGGATATTGGACTCGATACTAAAAGTATTTCAAGACTCTCAAAAAAGGGTCTCTCCCCAAAAGTGCTCCAAGAACAACTAGAACAAGAACTAGATACCACGCTCGAAGTCTGGAGAGCCCAAGGTGTTAATGTCATTAAAAAATATGGTTACTACTATTTTGACACAGCATTTACACCTATTGAAGAAGCAGAATTTTGTATTGTGGACATTGAGACCAATGGTTCAAAAATTGAAAAACACCAAATCATAGAAATTGCAGCAATAAAAGTCAAAAATGGTAAAATTATTGATACATTTGACACTCTAGTAAAAACACAAGAGATAAATCCGCATATTACACAAATTACTGGGATCACTGCGTTTGATACAAAAGATGCACCCCAACTAAAAGAGACTCTCTTAAAGTTTAAACTCTTTTTGGGTGATGCTATTTTTGTCGCTCATGATGTCAAGTTCGATTATGGGTTTATATCAAAAAGTTTACAAAAGATAGGACTTCCTCCTCTTCTTAATAGAAGTCTTTGCTCCCTTGCTCTGGCAGAAAGAACAATCACTTCCTATCGCTACGCTCTTTCATACCTTAATGATACGTTCCATCTCAATCCAAATCCAAGACACCACAGGGCAATGAGTGATGTAATGACAACCTATGGTCTTTTTTTATTAAGTTTAAAAAATATACCCAAAGAGGTAAAAAATGTAGAAGATCTCATAAAGTTTTCAAAAGAAGCTCCAAGAAAAAAGCGGCCAAAATTTGACCCTCTTATCAAGGAGGAAGAGGAGAGAAAGGAGAGTAGCGAAGTTAGCTAGCTTCTACCTCATTAAAAGCACCTGGCTTTGTAAGTTTAGCATATCGAGCTGACATTCGCTCTTCTAAGCTCATCTCTTTGAGTTTTTTCACCTCAGTTAAAAAATACTCTTTTAAAACATTTGCAGCTTTTTCTTTTTCCCTATGTGCACCAATAAGTGGCTCATCGATTACATCATCAATAAGATCAAGTTCTTTTAAGTCTGCACTTGTAATTTTAAGAGCATTCGTAGCTGTTTCAACTTTTTTAGGATCATTCCATAAAATAGCTGCACATCCTTCAGGAGAAATAACACTAAAAATGGAGTAACGCATCATAGCAAATTTATCGGCAACACCAATTGCAAGTGCACCACCAGATCCACCTTCTCCAATTACCACAGAAATCGTAGGAATCTTCAATTCAGCAAATTCTAAAAGATTACGAGCGATAGCTTCACTCTGATTTCTTTCTTCTGCTCCAATTCCAGGATATGCACCCGGAGTATCAACAAGCATAAATACAGGAATACCAAATTTTTCAGCTAACTTTGCAGCACGGAGTGCTTTTCTATAGCCTTCAGGATGTGGCATACCAAAATTTCGTTTTAGCTTATTTTTCGTACCACGGCCTTTTTGCTCTCCAATGACCATAACTCTTTCATCGCCAATATAGCCCATATAACAAAGAATGGCAGGATCATCACGAAAATGTCTATCGCCATGGATTTCATACTTATCTCGCATTATAAGATTAATATAATCAAGAGCATACGGACGGTCTAAATGTCTTGCTAACTGAAGCTTTTGGAAATCAGAAAGATTTTTATAAATCTTTTCAACTTCCTTATCTAATTTCTTTGTTAACTCTTCAACAGCAGCATGATCATGACGTACCTGCGCTGAAATAATATCTTCTTGAATAAATTTAATTTTATATTCAAAGTCTAAGTATGTAGCCAAATTAAATCCTTACTTCACTAGATTTTTTTGAAAATCACAACGCCATTAGTTCCGCCAAATCCGAATGAATTTGACATTACAACATTTAAGTCTGCCTTACGTACACCCTCAGTTACATAATCGAGATCACAATTCTCATCTGGAGTCTCATAGTTAATAGTAGGAGGAATAAGACCATCTCTCATAGCCATTAAGCATGTTACAGCTTCAATTGTTCCCGCTGCACCAAGACAGTGTCCAATTTGACCTTTAATTGAACTCATTGGAGGACAATTTTCTTTTCCACCAAGAAGATCTTTTAATGCTAACGTTTCATTTTTATCATTAATTGCTGTTGATGTACCATGTGCATTTACATAGTCTAATTTTGGTTCACCTGCCATTTTATATGCAGCTTTCATTGCACGAGAAGGGCCATCAAGAGATGGAGTTGTGATATGATTTGCATCACCACTTTCACCAAAACCTATTACTTCACCATAAATATGTGCACCACGAGCAACTGCAGCTTCATACTCTTCTAACACAAGAGCAGCAGCACCTTCACCCATAACAAAACCATCACGGTCTGCATCAAATGGACGAGAAGAGTGCTTTGGATCATCATTTCGAGTAGAGAGTGCTTTCATTGCAGCAAAACCACCAACACCGGCACCAGTAATTGCAGACTCTGCACCTACGACAAGCATACGCTCTGCACCATTACAAAGAATAGTTTTTGTCGCCTCGTTAATTGCGTGTGTTCCCGCAGCACATGCTGTAACACTAGAGAGATTCGGTCCTTTTGTCCCATGTTCGATAGAAACAAAACCACCAAGCATATTCACAAGTGCACCGGGAATAAAGAATGGAGAAATTCTTCTTGGACCTTTTTCATGTAATACAATTGAGTTTTTTTCAATTGATGGTAGTCCACCAATACCAGAAGCTGCACTCACTCCAAAACGTTCCATATCAACATCATCACCGATATTTGCATCTTCCATCGCCTCTTTAGCTGCTTTAAGCCCAAGATGAATAAATCTATCTGCTTTTTTTACCTCTTTTGGAGGCATTACAGTAGCAGGGTCAAAATTTTTCACCTCTCCTGCGATTTTTACAGAATATTTTTCAGGATCAAAAAGAGTAATAGTGTCAATGCCGCACTCACCTTCACATATTGCTTTAAAAGCACTTTCTTTATCGTTTCCTACAGAATTTATCATTCCTATACCAGTTACTACTACTCTTCTCATTCATTTTCTCCATAATCATATAAAATATAAATACTTTTAAAAGTCAATTTTTTCAAATTAACTATCAAAAATATTCTAAACCAAAGAGAGTTTCTCTCCTTGGATGTAAACAGTTTTTACTATTTGTTGTTTTCTATATAGTTAACAACGTCTTTTACTGTTTGAATTTTTTCAGCTTCATCATCAGGAATTTCGATATCGAATTTCTCTTCAAGAGCCATTACTAGTTCAACTACATCAAGGCTATCTGCACCTAAATCTTCTACAAATTTCGCGTCTTCTTTAACTTCGTCCGGGTTAACGCTTAACTGTTCTACTACTACTTCTTTAATATCGTCTAAAAGTGCCATTATAGCTCCTGTTTTTAAGTTTAAAATCTCGTAATTATAGCATAATTATCTTAATCAAATTGGAAATGAAATAAATATTTTTATCAAATATTTATGCCATATTCATACCACCGTTTACTTTAAGTGTCTCGCCAGTAACGTAACTCGCGTGGTCTGAGAGTAAAAATGCTGTTGCTTCAGCAACCTCACTTGCTAATCCAAAACGTTGCATTGGAATTTTGGAAGTAAAAGATTCTTTCACCTCATCACTCAGTACATCTGTCATCTCAGTTGCGATGAACCCTGGTGTAACAGTATTAAAACGGATACCACTTGTTGCTGCTTCAATCGCAAATGATTTTGTCATCGCAATAACACCACCCTTACTCGCGGCATAGTTTGTTTGTCCTGCATTTCCTGTTTCACCGACAATAGATGCTATATTCACAACTGCACCAAATTTCTTTTTTCGCATAATTTTCATTGATTCTCGGCATCCTATAAAAGTAGATGTGAGATTTGCATTAATGACAGACATAAAATCTTCTACTTTCATACGAAGTGCGAGTTTATCGTTCGTAATTCCTGCATTATTAACAAGATATGCCAATGCACCATCACTTGCTACTATTGTTTTCATTGCATCTATAAACGCAGCTTCATCAGTAACATCAAATCCAATAACTGCAGCCGTACCACCATTTGCTTCTATTTCAGCTTTAATAGCATCTGCTTCTGCTGCACCACTTCTGTAATTAATCCATACTTTTAAACCAAATCCCGCCAACGTTTTTGCTATTTGCGCACCAATCCCACGACTTGCACCGGTAACGAGTACATTATTTCCACTAAATTTCATTTTTTCTCCCTTATTATTTTTTTTCAATTAAACTTTCGTCCATCTCTGATGGTTTTTCCAAATCCATCAGTTGTAATACCGTTGGCGCAAGATTATTTAATCCGCCTGAATGTACTTTCTCAATCCCGGGAGCATCGACAAAGCACCATACTTCACCAACCGTATGATTTGTCAATACATTCCCTTCATCATCTTTCATCTCTTCACAATTTCCATGGTCTGATGTCAAAACAAATGCGTACTCTTTCTCTTTTGCTTTTTGCCAAATACGCCCTAGTTGCTCATCTACAGCTTCTACCGCTTTTTTTGCTGCTTCAATATCACCGGTATGGCCTACCATATCACCATTAGCAAAATTAACAACAATAAAATCATAATCGGCCTCCATTGCTTGTAAAACAGCTTCGCCAACCTCTTTTGCACTCATTTCAGGCTGCATATCGTATGTTTTGACATTTGGAGATGGAATAAGCACCCGTGTTTCATTCTCATAAGGTTCATCGATACCACCATTTAAAAAGAAAGTAACATGTGCATATTTTTCTGTCTCTGCAGTGTGTAATTGACGCAAGCCAGCCTTTGCAATAACTTCAGCTAATGTATTTTTCGGTACGTCTTTACGAAACATAACAGGATAAGAAAAACTTTTATCATACTCTGTAATTGTCGCAAGATGCAATTTTAATTGAGGTCTTTCAAACGCAGTAAAGGCGTCATCTGCCAAAGCAGTTACCATTTCACGCATTCTATCACTTCTAAAATTAATTGTTAAAACAGCATCTCCATCTTGCATACCTTCATAATTTTCAAACGCAGTAGGCTCTATAAACTCATCTGTCTCACCAAGAGAATATGAATGTCCGACATAAGCTTCAGCAGATAAATCTGTTTTTGGTTGTGCTAAAACAATAGCTTTGTATGCTCTTTCAATACGTTCCCATCGATTGTCCCGATCCATCGCATAGAAACGCCCTGCGATAGTTGCAATCTCTATATTTTCATTGAGATGTTCTTGCACTTTTTCTAAATATTTTTGTGCAGATGTAGGAGAAACATCTCTCCCATCTGTTATAAGATGTAAAAAAACTTTTTTACCATTTTTTGCAGCAATGTCTGCAAGACCTAAAAAATGATCAATGTGAGAATGTACCCCGCCATCACTCATAAGTCCAATAAGATGCAATCTATCTGAAGTCTCTAAAAGTTCTTCAAATACCTCATTTTCTTCTATAGATCCATCTTTAATAGCCAACGATATTTTTACCAAATCTTGATACAACACACGCCCACTACCAATGGTCATATGTCCAACTTCCGAATTTCCCATTTGCCCTTCAGGAAGCCCAACGCTCAAACCAAATGTATCTATTAAAGAGTGGGGAACCTGTTCAAAAAGTTTATCATACGTCGGTGTCTTTGCTTTATAAAAGGCATTATGCTCCGTTTTTTCGCTATACCCGATACCATCCGTAATGACTAAAATTGCTTTTTTACTCAATTTTATTCCTATTAATAAATTTGTTTTGCGATTATACTATAATGTCACTTTGAATTTACAAACAACATAAATAAATTAGGATACATATTGTTATATTGGCTACACTCTCTACTCGACATCAACCTTTTAGGTTACATTACCATCCGTGCAGGATTTGCATTTTTTATAGCTCTTCTTTTAACACTTTTTTTTATGCCAAAGTTTATTCGATGGGCACAAAAAACTTCAAGCGTACAGCCCATAAATGAATGGGCTCCACAAAGACACCAAGCAAAAACTTCTACACCAACAATGGGAGGTATTGTATTTATTGGTGCAACAATTTTAGCTTCATTGTTTAGCATTAACTTTAGTAATGTCTATGCACTTGGTGGTCTGATGACACTTATTTTGTTTTCTCTTATCGGCTTTCAAGATGATTTTGCAAAAATCAAAAAAAATCAAAATCTTGCAGGGCTCAAAGCACGTTCAAAATTATTCTTGCAAATCGCTTCCGCCCTTCTCATTGCTGCTTTTTTATGCTTTTATGCAGATTTTAACACTGATTTTTATGTTCCTTTTGTTAAAAATCCTCTTTTTGACATGGGTGCGTTTGCTCTTCTTCTTTGGGTTTTAGTAATAGTAGCTGCTTCAAACGCAGTCAATCTCACAGATGGCCTTGATGGGCTTGCTACTGTTCCTTCTATTACTGCGCTCTCTTCCTTTGCTGTTATTATATATATTACAGGGAATGTAAAACTAAGTTCTTACCTTCTTATGCCACATTTTCAAGTGGGGGAAGTTGCCATTCTTGCGAGTGCGCTTATTGGAGCATTAACAGGTTTTTTATGGTACAACTGCCATCCTGCAGAGGTTTTTATGGGTGACAGTGGTTCACTCACTATCGGAGCATTTTTAGGATATCTTGCCATTATCAGTAAAAGTGAAATTCTACTACTGCTTATAGGCTCTATTTTTGTTATAGAAACACTCTCTGTAATTTTACAAGTTGGTAGTTTTAAATTACGCCAAAAACGTATTTTTCTCATGGCGCCAATCCATCATCATTTTGAGATGAAAAACTGGGCAGAAAATAAAATTATTGTCCGTTTCTGGATTATAGCTATTCTTTCAAATATTCTCGCTCTCATTACGCTAAAAATCAGATAGGCCTTAAGCATAAGCAAACTTTCAGTAGTAGTGAGCTATACTTTCGCTCTTTAAAAGATGGCCTGTTAGCTCAGTCGGTAGAGCAAGTGACTGAAAATCACTGTGTCCTTGGTTCGATTCCGAGACAGGCCACCACTTTTTAAAGATCTTTTTTTACACAATGGCCTGTTAGCTCAGTCGGTAGAGCAAGTGACTGAAAATCACTGTGTCCTTGGT
>CAYRVR010000051.1:0-4897 GCA_964427835.1 uncultured Sulfurimonas sp.
AGTTAAAACCAAAACCTTAGACCAAAAGTTGCATAGGTTTCATTTAGTGGAGCGTAGGTATCTGTTTTTCCAAAATTCTTTGCCCACTCTACTCCTACATAAGGGGCAAATTCTCTTCTAAATTCATATCTGAGTCTTGCTCCAAGAGTAAGATTTGAGATGCCTGAACCGTAACCCATGTTTGGCACATCTTTTGAGTAAGCGTCAAGTGTAACCTTTGGTGTGAGGATGAGTTTTTGTGTGATGAGTGCTTCATACTCTAAATCTAAACGCAGTCCTACATTGCCATCGTCACTAAAAAGCAAGGTTGCACGTGTTTCAAAAAAGTAAGGAGCTAAACCAGAGAGTGCTAACACACCCCATGTTTTATCATTTGAGCCTGCTATATCGTAACTAATACCGGCTTGCACATCCCAAAAAGGAGCGATAGCACGAGAGTAAAGGAGTTGATTTTCACTGCTTGCATCGCCACTTTCTGGCTTTTCTCCCTCACTATAGATATAAATCTTATTTAAATCATAACCGACATATCCATACGTATCCCAATAAAGATTTTTTTCACTGTTTGTCTGGTATTCTAAGTTGTCGGCTGTAAAGCTTGCACGTAAAATATCCCCGCCTCCACCAGCAAAAGAAGCAGTTGCCAAAGTTGTTAAAAGTGTTAGTTTTGTTAGTATATTTTTCATCATTAATCCTTTATGCAACCACGACTTTTCTAAACATATCTGTCATGTGATAGAGCAGGTGGCAGTGATATGCCCATGCACCTTTGGCATCCACCGTAACACGAAAACTAATTTTTGAACCGGGTTGCGAGATGATGGTATGTTTTCGTACAAGGTGATTTTCATCTCCTGTTTCTAAGTCACTCCATAATCCATGCAAGTGCATAGGATGGTTCATCATGGTGTCATTTATATAAGTAATGCGAAGACGCTCACCATAATGAAATTCCAGCGGTGCAGCTTCATGATAGGGAATACCATTAATTGACCACATGTACCGCTCCATATTTCCAGTAAGGTGTAAAACTATCTCTCTGTCTGGATATCTGTCGTCTTTGGTAGAACATAAAGAGCGTAAATCCGCATAGGTTAATACTTTTCTGCCGTTATTGCGTAGTCCGACACCTGGGTCATCGAGCCTGTACTGAGGATTCATCGCCCGCATTGTTGTACCGACATCCCAGCGTATTGGCAGTTTTGTAAGGGGAATGGGCTTTTTCATACTTTTCATAGCAGGCTCTTTAGGCATATCCATTTTTTTCATATTTTGCATATTTTTACTCATACCCATGTCTGTCATGGTAAGTGCCTGTGGTGCATCCATTTGTGGTACTTCTGCCAATATATTCGCATTAGGTGAAAGGTTGCCAAGAGCGTAGCCGCTTCTATCTATACTTTGGGCAAAAATTGCATAGGCTTTATCATCTTCTGGTTCAACAATGACATCATAGGTCTCAGCGACACCTATACGAAATTCATCAACATCCACTGGTTTTACATTGTTTCCATCTGCTGCAACAACTCGCATTTTAAGTCCGGGAATACGAACATCAAATAATGTCATAGAGGCTGCGTTTACAAAACGAAGTCTCACTTTTTGTCCATTTTCAAAGAGTGCTTGGAAACGTGTTGCAGGGTTTTGTCCACTCATTAAAAAAGTATAGGTATAGGCTGTAACATCTGAGAGATCTCTGTCTGACATTCTCATTTCATTCCACATTTTTCTCATCTTAAAAGCTTCTAAAAAACCTTTTTCTTTTACTTCGGAGAAAAAATCACCAACCGTTCTTTGATTAAAGTTGTAATAATCAGCCGAGAGTTTGAGTTTTCTGTAGATGCTCTCTGGTTTTTCATCAGAATAGTCAGATAAAACAACAACATAATCTTTGTCATATTCATAAGGATCTTTCTCTTTTGGCTCAATAACGATGGCACCATATACTCCTGTTTGCTCTTGAAAACCTGAATGAGAGTGATACCAATATGTACCGCTTTGACGTACTGTAAAAGTGTATGTAAAGGTCTCGCCCGGTGCTATTCCATCAAAACTAATACCTGGAACACCATCCATTTGAAAGGGAAGTATAATACCATGCCAGTGAATAGAAGAAGATACATTAAGGTTGTTTGTTACATGCAAAGTGACAGTGTCACCCTCACGCCATTTTAGTGTTGGACCTTGCAGCATTCCATTGACTGCTGTGGCATAAGATACTTCCCCTGTTACATTGACAAGGGTTTTGTCAATGCTGAGATGAAAAACAGTTCCTGAGAGTTCTTTGGTTGGCTTGCGATTGTGTATGAGTGTATCTGCACCAAGATTTATACTAGAGAAAACAGCTGTAGAAACTGCGGCTCCTTTTATAAAGGTTCTCCGTGATAAATGGGAAGTATCACAGTTCATTGATTTTTTCATTATAAAATCCTTTTGTCTTGTCTTAGAAGAAGTATATAGTATTTTTGTGGTGCATTTGTGTCTGTCTGCAACAATAACTCTACACAACAATTACACAAAAAGCAGATATCATATAAAAAAGGATACCCAATGTTTAGTAAATTCACCATACAAAATGAAGCTAATAACTGCTGTACTCCACAGCCCAAGGGAAAAGTTGCCTGTCCAGAGTGTGGAGAAAAAGCAAAAGGAATTCTTGGAAAAACTTTGCAGCATCTTTTGACGCAAGAAGCAAAGCAGAAAATTTCTTGTTTTGATGGGTTTTATTACTGTAAAACGCCTACATGTAAGGTTGTCTATTTCCGAGGAAATGAACTACTTACACAAAAGGATATGAGTGTTGTTGTCGGGCTCAAAGAGGGTGCAAAACCTGCTACGGTGTGCTACTGTTTTGAGTGGACAAAAGAGAAAATAAAAGCTGAACTTGAAACAACTAGCAAGACAACAGCACTTGGAGATATCAAGTCCAAGATGGAGAATCCAGGTTGTTCTTGTGAAATTCTCAATCCAAGTGGCGGATGCTGTCTTGGCGATGTGAGTAAAGCTATTAAAGAGTTAGAAATGCAACTAGCTTTGTGAGAGTTCAAGCTTGCCAGTAGCACATGAAACAAAACTTTTTGCCTTAGCCGTTGTATCTTCAACAAATCCCATTGTCTCATCTGTCATAGGATAACCTAAAGATTTAAGTGCTTTACGTAGATATGGGATATCTCCATCTGCGATAGTAAGAGTAACCTCACGAGGCATTACTGCAAGATTTACTTCAATCTCTCCAAATTTATCTTTTAATTTTGTAGTGAGGGTGTTTGCACACCCACCACATTTTACATTTTGTACTTTAAATGTCTGTCTTTTCATTTTTTGTAAGCTCCCATTTCATATAAATTTCATAGAGAATTGGAATAATAACCAAAGAGAGTATAGCAGAACTTATAATCCCTCCAAGCATAGGTGCTGCAATTCTTTGCATTACCTCACTTCCCACTCCATGTGTGTACATAATGGGTGCGAGTCCTGCAAGAATGGCAAAAACTGTCATAAGTTTTGGACGTACCCTTTGCACAGCACCTTCATAAATCGCTGCGTTTAACTCTTTAAGTCCAAATGCTTCACCATATTTTTCTTTATATTCTACAACAGCCTCTTGTAAGTAAATAATCATAACTATGGCCGTCTCTGCGGCAACTCCAAGAAGTGCCAAAAATCCGACAATAACAGCAATACTCATAGCAAAATGAAGCATATCAATATATATCAAACCACCAAGAAGAGCAAATGGCAGAGTAAAAAAGACAATAAGCGTCGGTACCAATTTTTTCAATGCCATGTAAATTAACAAGAAAATAACAACAAGCACTGCAGGCACAATCCAAATAATTCTTGCCATAGCAGAATCAAGGTATTCAGATTGCCCTGCCCATGCTATGTAATACCCAGGATCAAACTTAATAGAGTCAATAAACTTTTGTGCCCCTTTTTTGTATTCTGTTGCACTTACACCATCTTTTGGCGTAATATATATAAATGTTACCGGTGCAGCCATTTCACTTTTTATCACCGAAGCACTCTGTCTGTAGGCAACCTTTGCCAAAGAACCAAGAGGAACAAACCCAAGTTTCGTTTTCACTTGAATGTTACGGATAGAGTCTAAACTTCTTCGCTCATCACCCTCTAAACGCAGTGCAATCGGATAACGTTCTAAACCTTTATACAGTGTAGATACTTTCATACCACCAATGGCAGATGCAGTGTATTGCAACAACACATCTTTTGTCATGCCATAACGAGCAAGCTTCTCTTCATCAGGGATAATATCAATATAATATCCTGCACTCGCCTGATCTGCAAAGACAGAGAGTGTTTTGTCATACTCACGTAATTTTTCTTCTATACGTTTTCCAAATTTTTGCAATCCTTTTGCATCTGTACCATAGAGCTTAATTCCAATAGGAGTACGGATACCGCTCAAAAGCATATCAATACGCCCTCGAATAGGATACGTCCAAGAGTTTGTCAATCCTGGTACTTGCAAAGCTGCCTCCATATCTTCACGTAACTTCTCGTATGTCATCCCTTTTGGCCACTGAGATTTTGGTTTGAGAGTGATGATCGTCTCAAGCATTCCAAGGGGTGCGGGATCTGTTGCTGTTCCTGCACGTCCTGCTTTTCCAAAAACATTTTCAACTTCAGGAAAAGATTTTAAAATTTTATCAGTCCCTTGTAGCAATTTTTTGCTCTCATCAATACTAATTCCATAGGGCGTAACCGGCATATACATAAATGTCTGTTCATTTAGCATTGGCATAAACTCCCATTTTAAACTTTTATAGAGTGGATACATATACCCAAGTGAAAGTAAAACAATCACAATTACCAAATATTTCAGTTTCAATCCATAGGTAATAATAGGATGATAGAGCCAAATAAAAAAACGATT
>CAYRVR010000051.1:4997-14463 GCA_964427835.1 uncultured Sulfurimonas sp.
ATGCTCAAATTTATGCAGCATTTTATGTGCATTTTCTATCATAACAATACTCGCATCAACCATCGCACCAATAGCAATGGCAATACCTCCAAGACTCATAATATTTGAGCCTATGCCAAAAAGTTTCATTAATAAAAATGTAAAACCAACCGTTAAAGGCAACACAAGAATAACAATCAATGAAGAACGAAAGTGCATCAAAAAGAGTCCAATAATGACTACAACTATAATACTCTCTTCAATAAGCGTATCTTTAAGTGTATCAACAGCCTTGTCAATAAGTCCTGAACGGTCATAAACAGTTGTGACATCCACCCCATCTACTTTCAGCTCTTTCATTTTTTCTTTGACCCGCTCAATCATAGAGTAAACATCTTCACCATATCGAGCCATAACAATACCACCGACAACCTCACCTTGTCCATTTAAATCAGCTAAACCACGACGTGGCGCAGGAGTGAGTTCCACTCTTGCAATATCACCAAGCTTTACGGGCGTTGTTGCTTTTGTAGTGACTACAAGATTTCTAATATCATCAAGATTTTTAATGTAACCTTTTGCCTGTACCATCCATTCATAGCCATTTTTAATGACAATACGGCCTCCGGTATCATTATTGTTTTTTTCCAAAACATTTTTAATATCCTGTATGCTTAAATTGTAACGCACAAGATTGTCATTATTTACAGTTACTTGGAATGTTGGAACAAATCCACCAATTGTTGCAACTTCACTCACCCCATCAACACCCATAAGGGCATATTTATAGTAGTAGTCCTGCAGTGTTCTCAGCTCTGCTAAATTCTTAGTTTTAGAACTCAGAGCATACTCATAGACCCAACCTACACCACTTGCATCAGGTCCAAGCGAGACATCCATGCCTCGAGGAAGTTGTGACTGAATAGAGGCAAGTTGCTCGAGTACCCGACTTCTTGCCCAGTACAGATCTGTTCCTTCTTTGAAAATGATATAAATCAGTCCATTTTCATAGGTAGAAAAACCACGAACAGTATCAATGTCGGCAATTGCCAAAAACTGTGCCACAAGTGGATATGTCCCCTGATCTTCAACAATTTCAGGAGACTGTCCTGCCCAGTTAATCTGTACGATTACCTGAGGAGGAGAGAGATCCGGCAGTGCATCCAAAGGCGTATGTTTCATACTCCAAATAGAAGCGCCCACAAGTGCAAGCGCTGCTAAAAGGACAATAAATTTATTTTTTATGCTCAGGGCTATTAATTTTTCAATCATTGCATACTCCTAATAGAGCCCATTAATCTGTGCATCACTGTCCATCATAAAGAGTGAATTATTCACCACTTCATCACCGGCATTGAGTCCACTGACAACTATATAGGTTTGATTATTCAATGGTTTTACACGTACTTCAACCGGTTCATATTCACCCTCATATTCACCTACAACAAAAGCATAGTATTTTCCATTTTTACGGATAACCGCACTCTGTGGAAGTGTAAGGTAGGTTTTAGCTTTGTCTTTAGAAATAACATCAGCATACATCCCAGGAAAAAGTGTATGGCTCTTATTTGCTAAACGCAGTCGCATAGTAAGTGTTGCTTCTTTAGGATCAAGATTTGGATAGAGTAGCTTACTATGTGCAGTATAAACCTTTGGTGTTGTCTTAAAATGAAGCATAAAATCACTTGCATGTTTCATCCACACCACATCATCTTCAAAAATTTTCACCTCAACCCATACCTCATCAAGATTAACTATTTCAAAAAGTTTGCTTTTAGCATTAAATGCCCCACCTTCAACAATATTTTTCATAAAAATATACCCTGATTCTGGTGCATATATGGTCGTGTTTTGTGATATCTTTTTATTTGCAATAACTGCGTTTATCTCTTTTTCACTTACTCCCAAAAGTTCAAGTTTTCGCTTTGCACTACGAAACATTCCTTTGTTATTGCGAACTTTTATATAGTTATATGCATTCAAATAATCTTCTTTTGCCTTATATACCTCAGGAGAGTAGAGCGTAACCAGAGGCTCTCCCTTTTTGACATACATATAAATCTTATTTGCATAGAGTTTTTCTACAAATCCACCAAAACGGGGAGCAACGTCGTAAATACGTGCGTCATCGGCTTTGACATACCCATAGTTTTTTCTACTATGGCTTGTTGTAAGCTTTTTCACCTTCACTCTCTGGACTGAAAAGAGTTGTTCAACAGTTGGTTTTTCCTGTACTTGTGCCATAAGGAGACTCCCTACCATAAGGCTCAACAGTAGTAATTTTTTCATCGTAATTCTCCTCGAAGTGCTGCAATATTTGCTGCAGCTTTTTTATAATTTGTAATAGCTTCTATACTCTTTTTTTCAAGATCTAGTTTTTGAAAAAGAACATCTATGTACTTAAAGAGATCACTTCCAACAGTAATGGAAGAGCTTGAAAGTTCAAACATATGTGCTACCTGTGGCAGCGCTTCATCTGCAATAATATGGTAAATATTATACGCACTTAGCTCCTGTGCATAGTAACTCTGCAGTTGCGCAGCGACATCTAGAGCAAGATCACTTTTTTGACTTTTTGTTGCAAGTAAAAGCGCTTTTTCTCTTTGCTCCTTGTCATCTTCTGTACCATAAATAGGAAGCGAAATTCCGATACCCATATTAAAATAATTATCAAATTTTTCTCTGTAAGCATAGCCTGCTACAAGTGCAAAATCTGGATAATTATTTATATCGCTCAATGCTACTTTTGCATTTTGTTTTTGTATCTCTTTTTGCATAACTTGCAAACGAGGGTTTTGTTCTAAAAGAGCATTTTTTAACGCTGTTAAATCAGGTCTTTTTCCCATATGCAAATCAATATCCAACTCTTTTATTTGAAAAGCCCCAAGATACGAAAGTCTCGCATACGCAGCCTCAATTTTAGCATCGAGTGCGCTGCGTTGTACTTTTAAATCAGACAAAGAGAGTTCAGCTTTCATAATTCCCATATGTCCTTTTGTACCTACACTTGTATAAGATTCATAGAGTTTTATATTTTGCTTCGTGAGTGCAATATATGTATCAATAATCCTCTGTAACTCTCGCAATTCCCAAATGGTATAGGCTGTAACTTTAATACGCTCAACTAAAGCTATTTTAGCACTACGCAACTCCTCTTGCAAGACTTTTTCATCTGCTAGTGCAACATCAGCTCTCTTTGCTCTTTTAGAAAAGTAAGGAATTTTTTGCTTGAATGTAACGACTGTTTGACTCATAGCCTGCTTATTATCTAATGAATTTTTTGTCAAAAAGAGTTCAGAATTTGCGAATTGATCAGCAATATCTATGCTCTGCTTATTTGCCTTAAGTCGTGCATCAATCACACTAAGAGAGGGACTCCCTCTTAGTGCCTTCTCTATGAGAGTATCAAGTGTCATTGACCAAAGAGAACTGGCAAACAAGAAAGTTCCAAGGAGTAAATATTTCACGTGTGATTCCTTTAAAAGTTAAGTGTCGTTTTTATACGAGACTTTCTCCCTTTCTTTGGTGCAATAAAAATATGCAACTGCCACGTACCGCTCATCACAAGATTTAAAGTTGCTTTATACTTACCATCACCCAAATTTTTTGCTACAACTTTTGAACTCATTGCAGGCATTCCCGGCATTGCTGGCATAAATGCTTTGAGTGTAACCGTTGCATCTGTAATTGGTTTTGCATTTTTTTGTAATGCAACGACAAATGTATTTGTACCCGTTGTGAGTGGTTTTTCTGCTGTTATATGTGCAGTAGTAGTTCTAAACTTTGCATCTTTGCTAAACGCAGCTGCATGAACAAGTGTTGCCCCTAAAAGAAGTGCACCTAAAATTTTTCCTAAATTTTTCATTTTTTATCCTTTTTGTGTTGTGATAAGAGAAGTATAGAGAAAGTTTGTGTTGTGTTTGTGAGCTGAATAAAAAATAATTTTGCTACAATACCTCTATGAAAATATTACTCTTAGAAGATGACACGGCACTAGCAAGTATTTTAGTTGATTACCTACAAGAGAGCTATGAAGTTATACAGACTTATAGTATGCAAAAAGCACTCTCTCTTACAGAAGAGCAAAAATTTGATCTCTATATTTTTGATATCAATGTCCCCGATGGTGATGGCATCTCTCTTTTAGGGGAACTCCGTGACTTTCAAGACACAACACCTGCAATTTTCATCACTGCCTTTCATGATACAAAATACCTTAAATCTGCATTTGGAGTAGGAGCAAATGACTTTATAAAAAAACCATTTGATCTTGAAGAGCTTGGAGCAAGGATTGAAAACATTAAAAGGCATTTTGGACTTGATACAACCATTGCACTCACCAACACACTCTTTTTTGATACAAAAACCCATACCCTCCAAACGCAAGAGGAGCTTATACATCTCACACAAAAAGAGAGTGAATGTCTGCACTATCTCTATAAAAATCGCCATCGCGTTGTAAGTTCACAAGAGCTGTTACAGAATTTTTGGGAATTTGATGAGATGCCCGGTGATGATGCCATCCGTACTATTGTAAAAAACCTCCGCAAACATATTGGCAAAGAGCATATTGTTAATATTCGTGGAGAAGGATACCGGTTTGAATGAGTTAGAAAGACGCTCTTTTTTCTCTTTTGTAGCCCTCTATTTAGGAAGTTCATTCCTTGCTATTTTACTCCTTGGATACTGGTACTACAGTGCACAAAAAAATGCACTTGAAAATGCTACCTACTATAAACTTAACCACCTTGCAGACACGATTTCTGGCCTTATTATCAATGCTCAAATGAGAGGAACAACCCTGCACCTTCCCAATGAAAAAGGTTTTGAGTATAAACTTATCAGTACACAAGATGCAAAAAAATTTACTCCCGGTTATTTTGAAAAAGATGGCTATAAGGTACTTGTTTCGGATGCTCCACAAGAGCACCTCAACATTAAGTATGTTCTCGTTCAAACAAAAGAGTACTTCCAAAAACTCCATACCCTCCAAACGCAGGTACTTGTTGTTATGGGTATAAGTTTCATCTTTATTGTATTTATCTCTTTATTACTTTCTAAACTGTTTTTAAAGCCACTCCACAACAGAATGCTACAGATTGAAAACTTTATTCAAGATGTTTCACATGAACTCAACACTCCCATTACGGCTTTAAAGATGAGTGCAAGTAGAGGCATAAAAAAAGAGGTGTACGATAAAAAAATTCTTACAAATATCTCTATCAGCACAAAGCAGCTTGAGAGCATCTACAAATCACTGACCTATCTCAACTTTAAACAAAAGCAAGAAGAGGTACAAGAGATTAATTTTCAAGAAATCGTTACAAATGTCCTAAGTTACTATAAAGAACTTACCGACGCAAAAGGTATAAAGGTACAAACCAAGCTGCAAGATGTTACCCTCATGATGGTACCGAGTCGTGCAGAGTTACTTGTCTCCAATCTTCTCTCAAACGCAATTAAGTACTCAATGCCTCAAACAACTATTTCTATAACGCTTACACAGCAATATTTTAAAATAGAAGATGAGGGAGTAGGCATCGCAGAAAAAAAACTCCAAGAGATATTTCAAATGTACACAAGAGATTCTCATATAGCTGGTGGTTTTGGTGTGGGACTCAGTATTGTCAAACAAATATGCGATACATACAATATGAAAATAGACGTAACATCGCAGCTTGGAAAAGGGAGTACATTTAGCATCTATTTTCCGGCATAGAAAAGTCATACAAGACTCCTTTTTTTGCTATTTTATGGTACTATTTTTGCTAGATAATTCCAAATACTATACAACACAGGGTAATGCATGGCTAAAGCGAACGACGATATAATCATTATTGAAGATAGTGACGCCGCTTTAAGTGCCCAAGAGACCCAAGAAAAAATTCTTGATATTGATGCCCAAGAAGAGGAAAAAAAGAAAAAGATTATTCTCTTTGGTGGTATCACCCTCATTATCGTTCTCCTCGTTGTCGTCACTGCACTTTTACTTATTTTAAAAAAGTCCAAAGAAAAAGAGGCTGTTGATTTTTCCATTTTAGATGAAAAACTCGAAAATAATAAAACCGTTACCATAGAACCAAGCAGACTCGAAAATATGATAGCAAAAGCGAACTACCTCTATACAAATGGTTCCAAAGAAAAAGCACTGACACTCTATGAAGAGATAGCCCAATACTCTAAAGCTGTTTCAGAGTATAATTTGGGAGTAGCACAACTCAAAGGCAAACAGTATAAAAAGGCCTTAAAGACCTTTCAATCAGCAATTAAGGGCAATGAAAAACGGTGTGTGAGTGCCATAAACGCAGCAGTATGCGCCCTGCATCTCAATGATGTAAACAGTTTTCGCTACTACATTAATTTAGCCTATGCCTATCTCCCTTATGAGATAAATTCACCGCTTTACTCCTACTACTACACCCTTATTAACTACTACAAGCGTAACTATCTTGCAGCTTTAAACTCTTTAAAACATACAACATCCAATGCCTACCCTGAAGTGCAAAACCATCTCAGCGCAAAAATAAATGCACTCTATGAAAACAACTATGATGCCATTGATGCTCTTGAAAAAATATCTGATCCATTAGATACTTTTAGCCTCGGTTTGCTCTATGCACGCGTAGGTGATTACAATCTGGCAATACAGCATTTTGATGATGCTATATTAAAAGAGATCCACCCCGTACGTGCACAACTTGCAGCAGGTTTGATGAATCTCAAAGCAGGACATATACGCACTGCAGCAGGTTTAATTAAAAAAGTAACAAATGATCATCCCGATAAAGTATATACTTACTATCCAATACGAGTGAAACTCAAAGCGTCTCTTTTTGATCCACTCAAAGCGCAAAAACTCTATAGAGAAAAAATTGTACCTTCTCAAAATGTTGCATTCCAAAAAATATTTTATTTTTCTCCCTATAAAATTTTTAATGCAAACCAAACTATTAGCTATATACGAAAAGGAAACGCAAATATCTATATAGACAATGTTGCTTCTGCTCAAAAATATTTGCAACGCAGTAGCTCTTCTTCTGATGTAAACGCAGGACTTACACGTGCAATTAAAAAAGCCCTTTCAATGAAGATACGTGCGGCAAATGAAGAGCTCCAGCGTCTTGCAAAAATCCAACCAAAACACTCAATTTTACAGTATAACCTAGCACTAACCTATGCACAATTAGGAGACATTGCACAGGCGAACAAGCATTTTTTACGCTCTTACCATCTTGATGCAAAAAATTATTTATCTGGAATTTACGCTGTAATGACAGGAAAAATGATAAATAAAGATACTAAAAAACTCCGTTCAATCATTGCTGATTCTGTAAGCCTTGAAGAGGATTCCGAGGAAAAAGAGCTCTATACAACACTCTTACACATTAGTCAAAATGATTATCTTTCCAGCGTTGATTGGCTTGAAAACAACTACAAACAGAGACCTTTGTATCTAGAACTTTCAACCCTTATTGCTATGAAAATGCACCATTATAATCAGGCAAAGAAATTTTCACAAAAGCTGACGCTCCTTTTTCCACACGATATACTGCCTCATCTTATCTACATAGATACTCATTTTTACAATGACAAGAGTGCAAAATATGCAGAGGATGTCCATAGCTATCTTAAACAACAACACTTTACTTTTAGTGATTTATACTATGGCCCCTACATTACACGTTACCTTTACATCCAAGAAAAGCTTATAACCGGACAACTCTACTATTTACGTAAACAACTCCAAACAAAGCTTGAAGCTACAACAGACAATACACAAGAGATTGAAAGTTCTCTCGCACTTACATCTTTGTATAATAAAAACTTTGAGGAGTCCTACACCCTCTATAACCATTTAATTGATGAGCTCAAAGTCCGTGATGCTTACACGCTTTATCTTGCCGCTGTTGCCTCCACAGCAGCAAATCATCACGCCAACGCCATTGCCCTACTTGAGCTTTCTATAATGAAAAATAAAAGCTTTTATGAGAGTAGATATGCTCTCGCTCTGCTCTATCTTGAAGTAAAAAACAATGAAGGGGCAGTAATTCAAATGAATAAGATAAAAAGTGATAATTTTGAGTCAAACTATTTTGAATTTAATATAGATGAGGATCAGCTGCTCTACCAAAAGCAGCATCCGAAGATAAAAAAATAGCCTTAGAGAAAATAACCTATAAGCGTTTCACTTGCACTTACTTGAGCAGCACGTTCAACATTTACTTTAAATGATTTTGGAAGATAAAGCGTTGTGACACCACAAAGCATAAGTCCATATCGAGAACCTTTTACAAGTTCCTCACCCTCTGTAATATCAATAAAAAGAGGTGCAAAACTTCTTGTTAAGCGGTGTTGGATTTTCACCCTATGGTTTGCATTATCTTCTAAAATAAGTGTCGCATTCTCGTTTAAAGGAGTAAAAAGTTTTGCATTTTTTGCCAAGCGTGTGCCTCTGTATATCGCACAACTAACAAGCTTAGCATCCATTGGAGCTCTTAAAAGAGAAACATCCAAATAGGCTGATTCAATTGTGACTCTATACCCATACTCTGCATCTTCAATCTCTTCAATAGCGACTACCTTTCCATCAACAGGTGATAAAAAAGCATTTTCTTCATGAATATGTAGGGATTTTTCAGGATTTCTAAAAAGATAGAGTGAAATAAGTAAAAAGCCAAACGCAGCCCATGCTAAAAAATCAAAATCTACTACACTAAAAAGTACAAACGCACCAAAAGCATAAGCAATATACTTATAAGCATGCTTTGAAAGGATGAAAAGATTACTTTTCATTGTCCGACTCATCTGTTTTGGTTTTATTCATTGAAGCATCCTCTTTTAACTCTTCTTCAATCGTTTCATGCCCTTCAACTACTTTTGATTCAATGTTATGCTCTTTTTCAAACCTGATGATTATATCTCTTACTTCATCACCCGTAATATTCTCTTTTTCATACAAGAGTGCAACCATAGCTTCGATGGCTTCACTATACTCTTCAAGTCTAGCAACGACAGCTTTATATCTTTCATCTAAAGCCTGTTTGATGTAATCATCCATCTCTTGTGCCATTTTATCGCTATACTCCCGTGCTGCTTGTTGACCGCCACCCAAAAATGACTGGCGTGATTTTTCAAGCACCATTAAGCCTGCAATGTCACTCATACCATAGGTTTGTACCATTGACTTAATAATGTCTGTTGCACGTTCAAGGTCATTACCTGCACCTGTAGAGATCTCTTTAATGAACACTTGTTCAGCTGCACGTCCACCAAGAAGCACATCAACTTCTGCCCATAATTCATGACGTTGCATCATGAATTTATCTTCTTCAGGTTTATTAAGAGTATATCCAAGCGCAGCTAAACCACGTGGAACAATAGAAACTTTAGAAACTTTTTTCGCACCCTCAGTTGTTTCAGCTAAAAGAGCATGACCACTCTCATGATAGGCTACAATTTTTTTCTCTTTTGGATTAATTCTTCTTGA
>CAYRVR010000052.1:0-14292 GCA_964427835.1 uncultured Sulfurimonas sp.
AGTTCTATCTCTTCTTTCCAAATTGTCTCATCAATTGTCTCTAAAATCAAAGGAATATCATTCATTCTTTCATCATTCATTATAAATTTAAAAGCATCAAGTCCTATTTCTCCTTTACCTAGAGAGTGGTGTCTATCTACATGAGAACCCAAAGGTGGTTTGGAGTCATTAATGTGCATACCACTAAGATATTCAAAACCTACGATATCGCCAAACGCAGTCCATGTCGCATCATACGCTTCTCGTGTTCTGATGTCATATCCAGCTGTAAACATATGACAGGTATCAATGCAAACCCCTACTCTTGATTTATCTTCTACTTTGTCTATAATGTAGGCAAGATGCTCAAACTTATACCCAAGATTACTTCCTTGTCCAGCTGTATTTTCTATGACAGCTTTTACATTTTGTGTTTGCTCAAGCGCGATATTAATCGACTCAGCAATAACATCAAGACATTTGTTTTCTATCTCTTGCAGTAAAGCACTATCTTCTTTTTGTTTTTTTGTAAGTTTCGCCAAATGACTTCCCGGATGAAAATTCAACTTATCAAGTCCTAATGCGTCGCAACGTTCAAGTTCATCTATAAACGCAGCTCTTGATTTTTCAAGCTTCTCAACTTCAGGATGCCCAAGATTTATAAGATAGCTATCATGAGGTAGTACATGCTTTGGAAGTATCCCACTCTCATCGAGTGCTTTTTTAAACTTATCTATAGTCTCTGCATCAAGTGGTTTAGCTACCCATTGTCTTTGGTTCTTTGTAAAAAGAGCAAACGCTTTTGCCCCTATCTCTTTTGCATTGAGTGGAGCATTGTAGACCCCACCACTTGCACTTACATGTGCACCTACAAATTTTTTATCTTTCATTGACATTAATGTGTCTCCCTTATTTTTATAAGTATATGATTTTTTCTATCTTTAAAAAAGCTCTCTTGAGATGTCACTCTATATGTAATATCAACATCTTTATTCTGAATTTTTTGGACAAACCCTGCATCTGTTTTTTCTCTATTTTTTCCACTGTAAATAGCTCTTGCAAGTATAATATTTTGTAAAATATTCTCAGGATAATTTTTGTTAAGATACTCAGCATTAAAGCTGCGTTTACTCATGCAAGCATTTGAGAGACAAATTCTACCATCAATGTATATTTTTTGAAATACATGACCGGCAATAAAAAGCTCAAGTTCAATCGCACTTTTTGTATGGCGTACATAGCCAATATCGGAAAATTTTATTTTTGGAGATTTAATGGTGACGATCTTCGTGTCACTCTGTTCGTAACGCTTCGTACTGCACGCAGTAAAAAGCATTAGAAGAAAAAGAAGTAAATATTTCAAAAGCTCTCTATTTTTCTAAGAACTTACCACATTTTTTTTCAGGAGTTCCGCCAAATGTTCTTACCTCAACTGCTGTGCCGTTTTTAGCAATTACTTGTCGTTTACACTCATCTTTTGCGATACATTCCGGATTTTCACATCCTATATTTTCTGGTACTTGTGCCATAGTTTATGTTCCTTTAAAATTTTTCGAAATTATAATCAAATTTTGGCAATATGCAATAATTTTTTTCTCTTTTATTTTTCTGCTGTAGAGTTCGTGTATGAAAATCCATATAGATATAGATTGCTTCTTTGTCAGTGCCACACGAATACTCCATCCAGAACTAGAGCACAAGCCTGTTGCCATTGGAGGAAGAAGTGATACAAAAATATTTACACCATCGGCAAAAAACCAGACAGTAAACTTCCAAAATGCAGGCAGTTTTGTCCCGACATTTTATAAAGCATACGAAACAAAAGATGATGATATCGCTGCGTTTAGAGATGCTGATGGAAAAATACGGGGCATACTCACAACCTCTAGCTATGAAGCCAGAGCCTATGGAATAAAAACAGCAATGAGTATTTCTCAAGCCTTGCAGCTCTGCCCACAACTCATCATCAAAGCACCAAATATGTCACTCTACCAAAAACTCTCGCATGAACTCCATGATTTTTTAAGCCTCAAAATTCCACTTATAGAACAGGCTAGCATAGATGAATTTTATGGTGATGTAACAGGATGGGTAAAAGATGAAGATATACCCCAATTCATTGATAATCTCCGGCATGAAATAAAAAACAGCCTCAAACTCCCTGTCTCTATAGGTGCGGCACCAACACGCTACATTGCAAAGCTAGCAACAGGCTACGCCAAACCCTTTGGATGTAAAACTATTTATGATTGGGAGTTTGATACTTTTGTCAATCCCATAAAAGTAGAAAATTTCGCAGGTATTGGGAAAAGCATGCAAGAAAAACTCCATAACGCACACATCCATACCCTTGGAGAGCTCCGCAAAAGACGCGGTACTATTGAATCATGGGGTCCCTACGCCAAAACACTTTACAAACGTGTGAATGGTGAAATCGATGCACCAATCCAAACGCAGCACAAACGCAAATCCATAGGAATTTCCCGTACCTTCGACCCCATTTTCCAACGTAGTGAATTAAAAAGACGGGTTCACATTTTAGCGCGTCACCTCAGTTTTGCAATTTATAAACTCAAGGTTATTCCTACACATTATCATCTTGGCATCCATTATGAAATGCAGCATAAATCACACCAAAACATCTCTCTGTGCGAACTTTTAAGTGAACAAAAATTTGATGCACTCTGCATACAACTCTTTAACACAGCAGATATCCATCCACGTCTCCATGTTATACGTCTGAGTATTCAATGTGGCAATTTTACACGGGATTCTAAAAAAGAACTCTCTCTCATCGGCTTTCATGAAATGCAGAATATGCAACGGCTCACGCAACATACACAACATTTACGTCAGAAATATGGACTAGATACACTCAAGTTCGCCAGTGAGCTTATAAAATAAAATCATTAGTTGTACTTATATATAACAAACGAACAAAAAGTGACAATTTTATAAGTTTTTTCAATAAAATAAACAAATAAATTGCTTTTCATTAAAATTTAAAATAACATTAAGCATAACTTACATACAATGGACGAATTGAGGAATTTACAGCTTTTTAGCATATAGGAAGATGTTTTGATTATATTAATTTACTTTATAATTATTGCACTAGTTGTTTCCTATATAGATGCAAAAAAACAAATTATTCCTGACAGAATTATTCTTCCTGCAATACTAGGATTACTCATCCTAAAATATTTCAGTGGGAATTTACTAATTTCTGATTTTATAGCCGTTGGCGTTGTTCTTTTTATTTTTATAATTCCTATCATCCTCAATTTCGCCTTTGGTGGAGGAGATCTAAGATTTGGTGCCTTTTGTGCACTCTTTCTCGGACTAAACAGTATTGGATGGTTTATAATGCTTTCAGGCATTATACACCTCTCACTCTTGGGAATTTTAAAAAAAAGAACTTTTGGATTTGCACCAGCAATGAGCATTGCTGCAATGTTAAGTTATTTTATAGGACAGCTGTGAGAAGAGGTTCCGTTGCTATTGTACCGCTATTTTTAGCGATAGCATTACTGTTTTGGTTCATTTGGTTTTTAGGGGGTGCAAACGACAATTTGCACAAAGTAAATCAAATAGAGTATTTGCAACATACACAAGACAGACTCCTTCAAGCTGCAATACAAAAGCGTTATGAACTTGAAGAAGCCGACCCTACACTCTCTGATGCAGAGCTTGATGCGGCAGTAAACAAGTATATACAAGAAATTATGAAAATCAATAAAATTGATAAAAACGGGGGAAAATAAGTGATAAAAAAAGCATTACTATTAACAGGTTTACTTATCAGTATGCAAAATATCTCTTTTGCAGCGACACAGACAACGACCACTTTTAAAGCTCCAAGTGGAGTGCAACAAGACAAGTATGGAAATGATTATATAGACCGAGAAACTACCATTACTACAAAAAACTTTACGGTTGACAACTTTTGGAGTAGTTTCAAAGAAGATGGAGTAAACCAAAGTAACTACGCAACCATCTCTCGATCAGGACTTTTTCGAATAACAACTTCAGCAACTTCAGCATGTACGCTCGATAAGAGTCTCGACAAAGAAGGATGCTCTGGACAAAAACCTTTTTTAATTAATAATGAAGTATTGGACAATCCAGTTGATGGAACAGAAGATATGTATAGGGTTGTATTTACAAATGCCAAAGATTTTACAAACAATGACTATAATGCTTTTTATCCACTTGATATCTTGCGTAATGACAAATACTATAAAGACACCTTAGCTGACACCAATAACCAAAATACAGCAAAAACAGGATTTTTTGGTTTTATAACAGGAGCAATTGATTCACTTTTCAATAGAGCCGTTGGCATAGACTTTTTCGGACAAAAAGATATTGCAGATGTGCAATACACTCCTCGCAGTGCTGCAGCACAAGAGAGAAGAGAACGTTATATTGCTAATATTATGGCTGGTGTAGACAAAGAACATCGTATGACTAAAAATACAAAAGATTCCGAAGCCACACCTCTAAAAACACCTCTGCTTAACACGCCTGTTTCACTACTAAACTATGCAGAGGCACAAAAAACTACAACAAAATCTGAATGTAAATTTTTAGGATTGCAACTTTCAAGCCAAGGAGCAATGTGTAGGATTATGAGTGGTTTTGGAATGAATGCATGGATGCCCTTTTTCACCAATACAAAAACAACAAAAATTGAAAGTAACTTTATTTTAGCTGATACTGAAAATGCTCTTTTAGCCATGAATTCAAAAATTGACAGTGTACCTTATATGCAAAATACCGATGGTGATGAAGATGCAAAGCTCTCTTTTTTACAAAATATTTTAAAACCTATGACTAGCATGATTGGTTTTATGAAAGGTATGTTTTTTGGTGAAACAAAAAAACAAAGTGTTGCAGATCCTGTGGAACGTGTCTATAATTTTGATGAAGACAAAGCAATGACACTTACTTTTGCAGTAACTCGAGATGGAACACAGGTAGATGAGTTTTCACATTTTAAACTCTTACGTATCCATTCTGTTTATGCTGATGCAATCAACTCATGTACAGTACGAAAAAAACCAGGTATGCTCAAACCATCATCATGGGGACCAACTACATTTTATGAGGGTGGTTCTAAAACAGAAAAAAGTCCCAACTATACAATTTTCAATAGAGAATATTGGAATAGTGACCAATGGGTAGACTGGTGTCAAAAAGCTACTGGACAAAAAGGAATGTTTGATTATCTATTTGATTGGCAAAGAGGTGGGATATTTAATCCTTTTCAATGGATGAAAGGATTTTTCCAAGCTTTTTTAAATTTTTTAACAGGTACATACGAAATCACTAATTTCACAAATACAGTAAAACATGGTCTCATTCTCGATTTGAAAAAAGTGAATCTTGATCCACTTTCAAAGCAAAATACAAGAGAAATCCGAACGCTCCATATAAATACACCACACGCGGGGCAACAATGATAGTAGCATACGTTTCAAAAACACAAAAAGATTGTTATGACTCACTCAAAGGTGAGTTTACAGATGTTAAAAATTTCGCAGCCATTGATGACTTTATAGGCTTTTATGCTGCAAGTAAAAACAGAGATGTTGTGCTTCTTTACAGGATAGAGAGCCTCTCAGATATAGAAGCTCTCTCTAATGTACATTTTACCAATAATATCTATATGATTCTTATTGGAGATGACAGTACAGAGTATTCACTCGAAGCTGGAAAAATTGGAGTTGACAGGTACCTCTCTACACAAGAAGCTGACCCAGAAACAATTAAACAGCTCATTATATCTTCACAAGGTATCATTAAAAAAAGGCGAGGAAACTCTAATGTATCTGTTTTTACAGGCATCAGTGGTGGTGTTGGCACTACAACTATTGTAATGAATCTTGCAAAGCATTTGGCACAGGAACATCCAGAAAAAAATGTTCTTTTTCTAGACTTTTCTTATACAAAGGCGATTTCAAATCTCTTTTTTGATCTTCCCCAGCCACAAAAAACAATTGTCAATATTGCTAGTGTACAAAACATTGAAATGCAAGAACTCTTTGAAAATGGGCTTGAAAAGCTTAGTGACAACCTTTACTTTGTTCCGGGAATTCAAAAACATACAGATAAAGAAGAACTTGAAAAACCACAAAACATACAAATATTTTTAAATTTTATAATGTATATAAAAGAGCATTTTGACTATATTTTTATAGATGTTGGAGTATTTGAAGATGTAGAACTTGAAGTTGATATACAAGAGATTGCAGATAACATTTTTGTAATCACGGAGTTTAGTATTCCTTCTATGTCGATTTTAAAAACATACATTGATATTATAGATAAAAGTGGTTGGTACAACAAAACACACATTATTGCAAATAGAGAGGACTCTTACGGTACCGTTACACACGAAGAGGCAACAAAAATTTTATCAAAAGGCCTACGCCACCATTTTGAAATACACTATGCTCTTCCAAATGATGCGAAACATTTACGTGAATGCTGGAACGAGGCAGAACTTGCAGCAGATGTATATCCAGATTCACCCTTTATGGAAGCCCTTCATACTTTTGCAGAGAAATTTTTTATTAAAGATCCTGCCCTTTTTGAACATACAAGCAACAAGCGCTCATCCCTATGGAGTAAGGTACAAAAATGGCTCTAAAAAGTAAACTCAAAGAGAGGAGTCAAATTCGTGAACAGCATAGCAGTGTCACAAATGCTCCAACCCCTGTAAATGTTGATGAAAACCTCTGCGTTGAGCTCTGTTTTCCTCTTATTTATAGAAATGAAGAGTATTTCAAGCTTGCTTGTGAAATTTATGATTCATTTCTTGAAAAACTCAATATCAATGGAAAACTAACAGAGAAGATGGTGCGGGAAGTCGTTGCAAAACATATCGCTGCGTTTAACATACCTAAACATGTACTCAAAGCCGAGATTACTGAGTTCGTAATAGACAATCTTCTCTATTATGGTCCTATTTCAAGTATTATTAGAATTTCAGGCAGCAATCTCAATGATATTATTGTCAATACAAAAGATTATGTAGATGTCATTTATGATGGACAGACAATTGCCACACCTTTTAAATTCCGCAGTGAAGAGGATTTAAAAAAGTTTATAACAAGAATGCTCTCAGAATCAAATAGAAAAGTTGATGAATCACATCCTATTGCTTCAGCAAAACTCCCTGATGGTTCTCGTATAGAGATTCAAATTCCTCCTGTTTCTGCAAATCTTGACAGTGATGGAAATCCCGGTTCATATATAACTGTAAGAAAATTCCGTGAAATTCCACTACTGTTTGAAAGTCTTATTGACGCAAATATGATAGATTATAAAATGGCCTACTTTCTTCTTAAAGCAATAGAAGGAAAATTAAACATTGTTGTTTCCGGTGGTACATCAAGTGGTAAAACAACATTTCTCAATGCACTTACACGCTTTATAGATGAGGGAGACCAACTTCTTACCATTGAAGATACAAAAGAGATGAAACCTCAAATGCCGTGCCATGCTATACGTTCTTTTGAAGCACGTCCGGCAAATGAAGAGGGTGCAGGAGAGATTACCATAGAGAGCCTTTTACGTACTGCACTGCGTTCAAGTCCAAGACGTATTATTGTTGGAGAGTGTAGAGGTCCTGAAATTGTTACTATGCTCAATGCAATGAACACAGGGCATCCCGGTTCTATGACAACTATCCATGCCGATGATACAAAAGAGGCTATAGTACGGATCGAAAATATGTTTCTTGAAGCACGTCCAACTGCAAATATGGGTTTTGTCCGTTCACAAATCATATCAGCTGTAGATTTAATTGTGCAAATCGTCCGTTTTCCAAATGGAACCCGTCGGATTGTAAAAATTTCGGAACCAGAGAGACGTATAGAAGAAAATGGTGTTGTTTCCATGCTTGATCTCTTTGAATTTAAACGCTCAATCAATAGTGACAATCCAATGGATTCGAGCGGAAACTTTCAGGCAATTTCAGCCTCTTCACGGGCAGCATTAAAAATGCTACACAATGGTGTTACACTCGATTCAAGAATTTTTGACAATGAATTTGAAGTAAGCAAAGAAATTCTCATTAATGAACTTAAGGCATTCCATCCCAAACGTATGTGTGGATGGAAAGAGAATTACATGTCTGAAATTATCCAATCTTCCTATACATCAGGGAAAAATATACTAGAAAGATGGCCAAACTTACAATAATGAGCACATTACAAATAGACATCTTACTCCTTTTTGTTATTACAAGCAGTGCAACACTTCTTGCCTATATTGTATATGTTGAGTACCAACGTACAAAACATATAGAATATATTAAAAAATCCATTGCCTTTACAGATGAAGATTTTACAGATATACTCCAAGAACAACACAACGATACACAAGCCTTTAGTGAAAAGGTAGCAATGCTTTTGAGATATGCGGGATTTAACATACCGCAGTATCTTTTCCTGCTCATATTTACAGCCTTCATTTTATTTATTGGAGCCCTCTTTTCTCTCTTTTTAGAGCATTGGAGTGGTTTTGTTATAGGTATTCCTTTTGGTCTACTACTCTTTACAATGATACTCCAAGCACGCATACAAAAACGCAAAAAAGAGTTCAATAAAGCACTCGCTGTAGCAATAGCAGTACTTGTAAAAATGATGAAAAATGGTATTGGGTTTGAGCAAGCACTTCTAAAGTCTATCTCGGTTTCAAGTTCTTCTCTTTTTAAAAATATATTTGAAAATTTTTTCCAAGAAAAAAATGCCATTGGAGAAGCAGAAGCGTTTGAGCATATAAACAATTACATTAATTCCAAAGAGCTGCGTATTTTTGCCCTTGCAATTAAAATTGGACGAGAGAGTGGTGGACAATTTTCAAATACACTTGAAAAGGTTGAAAAAACTATTGCCTACAGAGAAAAGATGCAAGAGAAAGTAG
This sequence comes from uncultured Sulfurimonas sp., assembly GCA_964427835.1. GTDB lineage: Bacteria > Campylobacterota > Campylobacteria > Campylobacterales > Sulfurimonadaceae > Sulfurimonas. The sequence continues at coordinate 8,914 of CAYRVR010000052.1, forward strand.
ATGTCGTAACACGTGAAGGAAGTATAGGCTCTTATGTTGTTATTTTCATCACTATTTTTCTCTATTTTGCACTCGATCAAAACTTTGATGGAAAAATAAGTACATACTTTATGCAAAGTACCTATGGACGTTTCCAACTTCTTGGTATTTTACTATGGGTCTTTTTTGGAGTTATGACAAATAAATTTATAACAAGGGTAAATAAATGATAGAAACAGTCTCATATATTATAATGACTCTATCATTATTGATTATTTTTTTCTTTACAACTTTATATCTTATACAAAAGTATAAACATATACAACTACTTAACTCTATTTTTTCCTATCAAGATGAACTCCTTATTTCAAAAGAACAAAGTGATAATAAGGCTGCGTTTGCACTCAAACTCACTCGTGCCGGAATTACACAAAAAGAGTATAAACAGATACAAATACTCAGCGTTGTTGCAGGATTAGCGCTGCTCTCTCTCCTTTTTATACTCAAACTCTCATTACTTCTTGAACTTTTTATCGCCTTTATAGCGCTGCTTATAATGATTTTCATGCCCTACATCTACCTTGATGAGCAAATAAAAGCACGGATAAAGAGAATAGACAATGATCTTGCCATATTTATTGATTTGCTTATTATCATTCTCGAAGGTGGTGGCGGACTCAACAATGCTATCGATAAAGTGACACAAGAAGCAGAAGATGTCTTAGGAAAAGATCTCTTAGAAGAGTCTAAAAAATTTAAAAATGAGTTTATTACCTATTCTAGTGACATTGCTTATAATAATCTTATTAGTAGGACAGGCAGTGATGCAATAGCAACTATTGTAGGATTTATGCGTCTCTCAGAAGAGACAGGAATTGGAGTGAAAAGTATCTTTGAAAACCAGGCACAGGAGATCAAAGATATGGAAATGCTTAATATTGAAAAACGTGCAGCTACAATGAATATCAGCATTACTTTTGTTATGTTTATATTTATCTTACCTGCAGTAATCGCAATGGTGGCATTTCCAATGGCTGCCGATGCTTTAATGCCAGGATTTTAAAAGGAGTACTATGAAAAATAGAAATACAAGAATTATAATGGGGATACTTGTTGGACTTGTCCTCTTTACCTCATCAGTCGCTTTATTGCTGTATCTTAGACAGAGCAAAGCCAATGCACATGCAACACAAAATATTGAAGTCTATGTAGCCGCCAAAGATTTAAAAAAAGGGGACTATATAGGAGCTGATGCAATTACAAAAGCATCCGTTCCAAAAAGCTACATCACATTTACACCACTGCTGCCAGAAGAGATAATCGGACGTTATGCAAAGGTAAATATTTTTGCAAAAGAGCCTATAAGACAAGAAAAACTCTCAATCACCAATCCTTCTAAACAAAAGCCACAACAAAAAACAGAAGTTTTTAAAGATATCAACAAGAGTGAGCAAATCACTACAAAAACACAAGATACTTTTTCTATTCCCTTAAAAGTTTTCAAAAACAAAGACAATTCTCTCAAAGTAGGTGATTTTGTAGATATTGTCTCTGTTGTTCCAAAAAAAGCCTCTACTAGAGATTACGCATTTACAACCCGTTACATTGCGCTGCATCTACGTATCAACTCATTTATAAGTAAACATGTTCTTATGAAAAAGTTTACGCGGACAATCACAGTTCTAGAAAACAAAAAAAGTGTACGTAAAACTATCGAAGCAGATACTATTGTCCTAGAAATGGCTCCAAAAGACATTAAGAACTTTCTTGCGCTTTACTACACTACACAAGCACTCAACAATAACCGAGCATACAACACGGCAAATTACGGTGGGCAACTTTGGCTTGTAAACGCAGCGACTCCACCTGACCAACAGATAGAAAAAGAGAAGCAAAAAATGCTTTTTGATAAAAAAAGGGTTATGCATAAAAGACATAAGAGAGTCCAAAAGGTAAGTATTGACTATGAGAAATAGACATAAATGCCACGCTGCGTTTGGCCTTGGCCAAATCATGGCTACATTGTTGGTAGTACTTCCAACAATGGCTTTTATCGTTACATTTATGATTGATTACTGGAGTATCATGCAAGAAGATTACAAGCTAAAAATCATTGCAAATCAAGCATCGCAAAAAGCAGACAATGCAGAAGATTTAAGTTCATTTTCTATGAATGCTGATAATTTATGTCCAAATGCCACACATTTAGTTTTTTCAAACAAAAAAGATGCAGCAAAAAAAGGTAGAATCGACATTGTAATCAACTATACTCATAATGGTGCTTATTTAAAAAACAAGCTTTTATCTACAAGTATGCATACATATTCATACCATGACCAAAATATGTCAATAACTGGCACATGCCAATAAAAGAGGAATAACATGAAAAAAATAATATTATTACTAGGAATTTGTCTGAATCTTTTGGCAAATGATATTTTAGTATTTACAAATGAGTACCAAGTGCTGGAACTACACAAAAAGGTGAAAAAGCTCATCATAGGCAACAGAGGGACTATTAATGTATCTTTGCTTGCAACTGCACAAAGAAATGGAACCAAGCTCAAAATATTTGGAAAACATAATGGCAATACTTCCATTTTAATTATCTACAGAGATAATACAATTGAAAATTACCATGTCTATGTAAATGAAAATCTTGGATTTATTCAAAAAATGGTAAATGTAATAGAGCCATCCATCCGATTGAGTAAAGTTGGCAATGGATCTACCGTTATAGCAGGCGAATTTAAAAATCCACATAATAAACAACGTATTTTAGACATTTTACAAAATGGTGGTATCGATACAAACAAGCTTATGGACCTTACAAGCACACGTAAAGTCAATAAAATGATTCGCACAAAACTCTACCTAGTAGAGATTAACAACCAAAAAGCAAAAGATTTAGGTGGGGTAACAGGACTTGGTTTTTTTAACAAATACCTTAAAATGGCACTCAATCCAGATGCACTCAACGCAGCAACATTTAGTGGTTTTTTACTTGATAACACTGCTGCCTTTACTGCAGCTACCGGTAATTCTGTTGTAGGTACACTCCATTTTTTAGAGAAAAAAGGAATAGCAAATATTCTTGACGATACTGTCTTAATCACAACAGAAGATAAAAACGCAACCTTTCGTGTGGGTGGTGAAGTTTACATTCCTGTCGGACTCACACAAAACATCGGATTTGCTCCTACCATTCAAGTTGAAGAACGAAAATATGGGCTGCGTTTAACACTCACAAGTCATTTTATGGAAATCAACAATTACATGCACATCAATGTCAATATTAAAGACAGTGAATTTGACACAAACAAAGAACATGATGTACAACTCGGTGAAAATATCTTTGTTCCATCATTTGTAAGTAAAAATATGCAGACAAATATAGTGGTAAAATCTGGCCAAGTTATTGCCCTTGGTGGACGACTCCATACAGAAGATAGTGACCAAGTAGAAAAAGTTCCTCTTTTAGGTGATATTCCACTTTTAGGAGAACTCTTTAGACATACAGTAGCTGGTAAAAAAACAAATGACCTTATCTTTTTTCTCGTTCCTGAGATTGTTGATGCGAATGAAAATTTAGATGATACACATTTTTATAAAACTTTTAAAGATTCCAGTAATCTTTTTCATGAGCAGATCCTGGACTTAAACAATTCAAAGGAGACAAATGCTACTATAGAGATACACAGTGAAACCAATACAACAATGGACGATACAAACAGTACCCAAATAATTATGCCACTCATTACAGAAGAAGAAACACCTCCATCGAATGAAATAATAATTCAAGATACTAATAAGACTATAGCCATTGTAGAGACAAATAGCTCAACTCCAAAAGTAGCAGCTGTAACTGATACAAAGCAACAAATGTTCGCTGTTCGCACGCAAAAAGTTTTTTTACGTAATGCACCAGGAAACGGAAAAATTGTAAATGTCTGGATCTCAGGGCACAAGTTTACAGTAAAAGATGAAACCATATACAATGGTTCTATTTGGCTCAAAGTTGATGAAAACTGTCTACATAAGTGTAAAAAAGTAGATCAAACATATTGGATTGCAAAAAATGCAGTTTCACAATTATAAGTAAATATTATTTTAACTGTTATGAAAAATAATTTGCTTTCTCCCTAGAAAGCAGTTATAATAATCACATATTTATCACATCAAAGGAGAGAATATGATTAAAAATCTATTCAAACGTATAAAGTCACAAAAAGGGATGAGTGGTGTTTTAGTTGCTCTTTTATTAGTAATTGTAGGTGTTGGTCTTGTTGCAGGTGTGCAAACATATATGCAAGGTGCTTCAACAAAAATACAAACATCTGCGAACACAGCAATTGATACAGCGACTAAAGCAGCTTCTGGTAACTAATCATTCTCTTTTAAAGAGAGGGACTTTCAAAAATTCTCTCTCTTTGCTTTCTCATATATGTTACAATTAACATATGAAAAATCACAAACTTCTTGATCAATTCCGTTGTTTTTATTTTAGAAACTATCCTGAGGATATGGAAACACAAATTGCTTATTTTTCCGTATTTGGTGGTTTAGACTGTTTTATAGACACAACTACAGACATTAACACGCTTATACATTCTGTTGTTTTAAAAAATTTTACACAACTCAACGATATTATAAATCAGCTCACACTCAAAAATTCTGCAACAAAAAAATTGCTTCGTGCCCTTGCCACTGGTGATCGTAGAATATTTAAGGCTTTTAATAAATCGGGTCTCAACAATGGAAATGGTGGAGCAATTTTACACTACTTACAAGAAAAAGGCATTATACAGGTAGAATACTCCCGTGAAGAACATCCAAGAGATAAATACCCAAAAACAAAACTTAAACGTGAGGAGGCGAGACACCGTATATCGCACAAAGTGCTTTTTACGCATCCTTTTTTACGTTTTTGGTTTTACTTCATTGTACCCCATGCAAAAGAGATACAAGAGGGAAATTATGAGGCAATGCTCAAGGATTTTGCATCTAAACACAACAGTTATACGAGCATGGTCTATGAAGAACTCTCTGAGGTTTTACTCAACTACAATTTACGAGATGTCCATATACAAAGTTCAGGAAGTTATTGGGATGCAAATATCGAAATTGATATCTTGACCATCACTCACAATCAAAAAATCTATGTTGGTGAATGCAAATGGACAAATCATAAAATCAATAAAAAAGAGCTCCACAAACTCAAAGACAAATGCAGGAAACTTGCCATTGAACCGACACAGCTCCTTTTTTTCTCAAAACGGGGATTCTCAAAAGAGCTGCTACAGCTCCAAGGGAAAGATTTAGCACTTTACAGTAGCGAAGATTTTAAAGACTTAGTCAAAGAAACATCACGCGAGGCATACGAAGAAAATTTTATTAACT
>CAYRVR010000053.1:0-9258 GCA_964427835.1 uncultured Sulfurimonas sp.
TTTCTGTGTTTTTTTTGGCTACTTATCTCTTTTTATTAGGTTCTTTATGATACTATTTCATATACTATTTTAGGATATTTTATGAGAACGTATATTAAAGATCAAATAAAAAAATCATATGAAACAAAGCAAGCTATTTATGTCAATGATAATCTACTTGCTAATATCGAAAAAGTGGCGCGTTTATGTGTTGCTCTTTATAAAACAGATAAAAAAACTATTTTAGCCGGTAATGGTGGTAGTGCAGCAGATGCGCAACATATAGCAGCTGAGTTGGTAGGACGTTATGGTTTTGATAGACCATCTATCCCATCATTAGCCCTTACAACGGATACGTCTAATCTAACTGCTATTGGAAATGATTATGGTTATGATTATGTCTTTTCTCGTCAGCTAGAAGGTATGGGACAAAGTGGTGATATTTTTATTGGTATCTCAACTTCTGGAAATTCGAAAAATATTGTTAATGCTTTTGAAAGTGCAAAGAAAAAAGAAATTACAACAATCGCTCTAGTTGGGCGTGATGGTGGAAAGATGGCAAAGATGGCGGATTATTCATTAATTGTCCCATCAGAATCTACTCCTCGTATTCAAGAATCGCATATACTGATAGGACATATTCTTTGTGATATTATTGAAAAAGAGATTTTTGGTGATGGAGTGGAAAAGTAGCTAATGAAAAGTGCTCTTTTTTTAGATAGAGATGGTGTTATAAATAAAGAGAAAAATTATCTTTATAAAAAAGATGATTTTGAATTTATTGACGGAATTTTTGATCTATGCCATTATTATCAGAAGCGGGGATATCTGATTTTTGTTGTTACAAATCAGTCTGGTATTGCTCGTAATTATTATAGTGAAAATGATTTTTTAACTTTAACTGAGTGGATGGTGCAAGAGTTTAAAAAGAACAATGTAGATATAGCAAAAGTATATTATTGTCCGCATCATCCTGAAATTTCTGGTAGTTGTAGTTGTCGTAAGCCAAATCCTGGTATGATTTTTGATGCTGCAAAAGTATTTAATATTGATCTAAATAGTTCTGTATTAGTTGGAGATAAAGAACGTGATATAGAAGCTGGATTAAACGCAGGTGTAGGACAAACATATCTTTTTTCACCTGATGGCAGTGTTAAAAAATCACAGGCAACTAAAATAATAAAAAGTTTTGATGAAATATGGAGGGATAATGCTAATATTAAATAGTGGTGGAACTTTTAATAAAAGATATAATAGCCTCTTGGGAGAGTTGGAAGTCCCTTATGATAATATGGCAATTGAAAAGATTTTACAAAGTGTTAGTGTTTCTTATGACTTAGCAGGTGTTGTATATAAAGATTCTTTAGAAATGACGCTAGAGGATAGAAAGATGCTGGCAAATATTATAATGGAGTCTACTGATACCCATTTTCTAGTGGTTCATGGAACAGATACAATGGATCTTACAGCAGAATTTTTAGATACAGTTTTTGATAATCGAGTAATTATATTGACTGGTGCTATGAAACCTTTTGAAATTGATCCTATTGAAGCGAGCCTGAATCTTGGAATTGCTATTGGTTTTTTAAAAGCTGCAAATGAGAATGGTGTTTATATTTGCATGAATGGCTATGTACAAAAATGGAATACTATAGTTAAAAATAAAAATATAGGGAAGTTTGAACTTGTCTGATAAAATAGCTTGTACGCATTGTCATTTGGAATTTTCAAAGGATGTTATGATAAAAGATGGTGAACATTACTTTTGTTGTAATGGTTGTCAGGGTGTCTTTCATCTTTTGTCTGATGAAGGTTTAGATAGTTTTTATGATAAACTCGGAGACAACAAACTTGCTCCTCCCTCAGATCAATTTGAAGATGCATCTAATTTTGATTCACCTGCATTTTATGAACGTTTTGTTTCTGTAAATAAAGAGGGGTTTAGTGAAGTTTCCTTAATTATAGAAGGAATTCATTGTGCCGCATGTGTATGGTTAAATGAAAAAGCATTGACAAATATGGATGGTGTTGTTGCTACTAATATTAACTATACAAACAATAAAGCAAAAATTATTTGGGATGATGATACTGTAAAACTCTCAAAAATTATTGAGATGATTCGAGCTATTGGTTATAACGCTTATCCTTATGATGCCTCTTTACAGGAAGAAAAAGCTGATAAGGAAAGAAAAGAGTATTATTTGCGTATTGCTGTTGCTGTATTTGCTACAATGAATATGATGACTATAATGGTAGCACAATATGCAGGATATTTTACAGGAATAACACCTGAAATAAAACATATTTTAAATATAGGGGAGTGGGTGCTCTCTACTCCAGTTCTTTTTTATAGTGGTTGGCCATTTATACGCGGAACATATTATGGTATAAAGACGAAAACTGTTAATATGGATACACTTGTAGCTACAGGTGCCTTTTTAACTTATATTTACTCCATATATATAACACTTACAAGAAGTGGAGAAGCTTACTTTGATTCTGTAACTATGATTATTACCTTTGTCTTGGTAGGGAAATTCTTAGAGGTACTTAGCAAAAAAAGCGTTGCAGATACACTTGATGTAATGAATAAACATCTTCCTACTGATGTGCAGGTAGTAGAGAATGAAAAAGTGGTTACGAAAAATGTAAATGATGTAGATGTGGGGGATATCCTTCTTTTAAGTGTTGGTGAACGAGTTGCAATAGATGGAGAGCTTCTTTCTGGTTCGGGAACTTTTGATGAGTCAAGTTTAACAGGGGAAAGTGAACCCATCTTTAAAACTGTCGGGGATCAGTTGATAAGTGGTACGGTAAGCATTGATGCTGATGTAAAATACAAAACTACAAAAGATTTTGCACACTCTACAATGAGTAATATCGTTTCACTTTTAGAAAATGCTATGAATAACAAACCGCGTATCCAACAACTTGCAAATAAGTTAAGCGAATATTTTTCAAGTGTGATTTTAGGTTTAGCATTTTTGACGTTCTTTGCTTGGTTATTTTACTCTTCTAATTTTGAACAATCTTTCATGATTGCAATTTCAGTTATAGTGATAGCATGTCCATGTGCTTTGGCACTTGCAACTCCAGTTGCTACATTAGTTGGACTTTCCATAGCTTCTAAACGTGGTATACTTTTTAAAGAAGCAGCACTTCTTGAAACTATGGCAAAAGCGAATGTTTTGGTTCTTGATAAAACAGGAACAATTACACGAGGAAGACCAAAAGTTATAGATGAAAAGATTTTTACAGCATTTGATAAATCTTTGCTCTATTCTCTTTTACTCAATTCTAAACATCCAATTTCTAAAGGAATTGCAGAATATATTTATGATGATACTTTAGAATGTTTTGCACTTGAGAGTTTGCATAATATTCCAGCGCAGGGTATTACAGCTATGTATAATGGAAAAATGCTAGCAGGTGGGAATGCTCTTTTGATGCAGACTATTGGCATTAATGTAACAAGTTCAAGTGAGGGGAGTGAATTCTTTTTTGCCTACGATGGTAAAATACTTTCAGAGTATGAACTCTTTGATACGCCTCGTGAAGATGCTAAAGAGGCAATAAAAAATATCAAAAAACTTGGTATAGAGATTATTATGCTTACTGGGGATCATCAAAGAAGTGCAAAAAAAGTGGCAAATTTGGTTGGTATAGAAAAATTTCAATATGATATGACTCCCGAAGGAAAAGCAAAGTATATTGAAAATTTGCATAAAGAGGGAAAAACCATTGTTATGGCTGGAGATGGGATTAATGATATTTTAGCTTTAGCTAACAGCGATATTGCAATTGCTATGGGCAATGGCAGTGATATAGCAATAGAAGTAAGTGATGTGGTACTTTTAAATGATACTTTTAGTTCTCTGTATGATAGTTTTAAGATTTCAAAGAGAACATTTTTAATGATTAAAGAGAATTTAGCACTCTCTTTTGTTTATAATGCTATTACTATACCACTAGCTATGATGGGTTATATTATACCGTTAATTGCTGCACTCTCTATGAGTGTGAGTTCCCTTCTCGTTGTTGGAAATTCAATGAGAATAAAATTTGGATATAAGGATTAAAAATGAGTTCTTGGGTTATTGCAATGATGCTTGGTGTCTCTGTGTTTTTAGGAAGTATTGCCGTTGTTGCACTTATGTGGGCAATTAAAAAGGGACAATTTGATGATGAAGAGAAATTTTTAAATGCTGTCAAGTTTGATAATGAAGAAGATTTAAATGATGCTGCAAATCTAGAACGTAAAAAAGAAAAGTTAAAAAAGAAAGAGTACAGACCAGAGTAAGTAAAAATATCACAACCCCTGCTTCTTTAAGCAGGAAAAGTGATATACTATGTTAGAAACTATTTACCAATAGTTTGAGCAAACGCTTCTAAATCAGCATCTGAATAACGTGATACTTGACCTTTCATAATACCTTTCATTGGACCACCAAAAGTTCCAGCTTTATAGCCTTTAAGTGCTTTTGCAATTTCAGCATGTGTTAAATCTTTAACAATTTTAGATTTACCCATAGCGTGTTTTTCAAAGTTTTTACCATGACAAGCAGCACATGCAGCAGCATTTACACCAGCCATTGCAACTGTTGATACTGTTAAAGCAGCAATTGAAGCGATTACGATTTTTTTCATTTTATTTCCTTAATATAAAGTTTCATCTACATTATATTAGTAAGTTTCTTAAATACTTGTTAATGAATTAATGGGTATTATTTTATTAAATTTATTTACAATAGGTGTGAAGATGCGATACATTGATGATGATTTAAAAGATAAGACTATACTCATAACCGGTGGTGCAGGTTTTATAGGTTCAAACCTTGCATTTTATTTTCAAGAGAACCATCCTGATGCAAAAGTAGTTATTTTAGATAGCTTCCGTAGTGGGGAAACATTAAGTAATGGTAATCTGAAAAGTTTTGGACATTTTAAAAACCTTATTGGTTTTACTGGCGAGATAATTAGTGGAGATATTAACGATAAGGATCTTCTTCTTGATTTAGAAGTAAATTATGATTTTGATTATATTTTTCATGAAGCTGCAATTTCTGATACAACTGCACAAGAACAAGATCTGATGATTAAAACAAATGTAAATGCTTATAAAGATTTACTTGATTTGGCTGTAGCGCATAATGCGAACATGATTTATGCCTCTTCAGCTGCAACCTATGGGAATGCTGCATCTCCACAAAGAGTAGGCAGAGAAGAACCAAATAATGTATATGGTTTCTCAAAACTTTCTATGGATCATTTAAGTCGTGAGTATATGCAAGAGTGTGATATTAACATAGTAGGTTTACGTTATTTTAATGTATATGGTGCACGGGAATATTTTAAAAATACAACGGCCTCTATGGTTTTACAATTTGGTCATCAAATTCTTGCTGGAAAAAATCCTCGTCTTTTTGAAGGAAGCGATAAAATACTGCGTGATTTTATTTATATAGAAGATATTATTCAGGCCAATATTAAAGCGATGCAACCGCATACGAGTGGAATTTATAATGTAGGAACAGGAAAAGCAAGAAGTTTTCAAGATATTGTTGATATTCTTCAAAAAGAACTTGGTACGCATCTTGAATGTGAGTATATTCCAAATCCTTTTGTTGGCTCTTATCAATTCCATACAGAAGCAGACATTAATACTACAAGAGAAGCGTTAGGATATAGTCCAAGATATGAGATGGAAGATGGAATTAAGGCATATGTTGGTGAAATTCAACGAATTTACGAGACAGAAGTGAAAAAATAATAATGCAGATTTTTAAAGATGCAAAACCAAAAATTTTAGTTCTTGGTGATTTGATGATAGACCACTACCTTTGGGGATCATGTGAGAGAATCTCTCCAGAAGCTCCTGTTCAGGTTGTTGATATTAATAAAGAGACAACAGTACTTGGTGGGGCAGGAAATGTTGTCAATAATTTGCGGGCTTTAGGTGCAGATGTACATGTGAGTGGTGTGATTGGTGATGATGAAAACGGAAAAGAGTTGATTGGTATGCTTGAAGAGATAGCAGTGGATACTACGCATCTTATTTTTCAAAAGAATAGAAAAACATCAAAAAAGAGCCGTGTTATCGCTGTAAGCCAGCAGATTCTCCGCTATGATAAAGAGAGTAAAGAAGCTATTGAAGATGTTTCTGTGGAGAAAATTTTAGAAAATCTCAAAAATAACATTGGTGAATATGATGCAATAATCTTGTCTGATTATGGTAAGGGTGTCTTAACAGAAAAACTGTGTCAAGGTGTTATACATATGGCAGGGGAATATGGTGTAAAAGTACTTGTGGATCCTAAAGGAAGTGATTTTTCCAAGTATCGTGGAGCCTATCTGCTGACACCAAATAAAAAAGAGGCAGTACTGGCTACAGGTATTGAAATTACAGATGATGCTTCACTGAAAGAGGCTTTGCTGCGTTTAAAGAAAGAGTGTGATTTAGATATTTCGTTGATTACGCTCTCAGAAGATGGGATAGGTGTCTATGACACAGAAGTAAAAACTTTTCCAACAGTTGCAAAAGAGGTCTTTGATGTGACTGGTGCAGGTGATACTGTCATTGCTTCTATAGCTTTTGCTTTGAGTATAGGAAAAGGGATAGATGAAGTTGCAAAATTTGCCAATCTTGCTGCAGGAGTTGTTGTGGGTAAAATTGGTTCTGCTACAGTTACAATAGATGAAATAGAAGAGTATGAGGCTTCTTTACATAAAAGTACTTCTGATGCCCATATTAAAAGTTTTGAGGATATAAACGCAGTAGTCTCGCGTTGTAGAGCAAATGGAAAAAAAGTTGTGTTTACCAATGGATGTTTTGATATATTACATGTTGGACATGTGAAGTATTTGCAAGTTGCAAAAAGTTTTGGTGATATACTCATAGTTGGTTTAAATTCTGATGCATCCGTTTCACGCCTTAAAGGTCCCTCTCGTCCTGTGAATATTGCGCAAGATAGAGCCTACCTTTTGGCTGCTTTAGAAGCAGTAGATTTTGTAGTACCTTTTAATGAAGACACGCCTTATGAACTTATTAAGATGATACGACCTGATGTTTTGGTAAAAGGTGGTGATTATAAAGGGAAAGAAGTTGTCGGTACAGAATTTGCTGGTGAACTAAAGCTTGTAGATTTTGTCGATGGCAAAAGTACAACAAAAACTATAGAAAAAATACAAGGAAAACAATGTTAAAAAAATTGATTTTGATAGCAACTTTTGCTGTTTCTGCCTTTGCAATGCACAGTGTAGAAGTGAATATCAATGATGTAGATTTAGAAGTAAGTGCCAAATTGGATTTGGGACAGTTTAATTATAATGTAGAACCAAATACGACTTTTTTAGGCTTTAGAATAGTAGATGCTGATAATACTCATGGTCCAAAAAACGGGTATAAAAATGATCCCTATTATGAGGCGAATTTTTTAATGAAAAAACCACTCTCTAGTAGTGGTTTGAGTGTTGGTATGGGTGTGAAATTTAATTATACAACAGACTTTTCATCACTCCCTTTGGGACTTGAAGCAACTTATAAAATTCCTGCATCTGCACTTGTTCCTATGTACCTTAATGGAAGTGTTTACTATGGGCCAAGAGTGCTGAGTTTTGGAACTGCTGATAGATACTATGAGTACCGCGTAAGTTATGATGTAGAGTTGATAGATAATGGAAGAGTAACTCTTGGCTACAGATCAATGCATACGAACTATCAAGATGTAAGGGGTGATTATACCTATAATAAAGCACTCTATTTTGGATTTAAATTTCTCTTTTAATCTTCTAACTCTTTTACAGCTTCGATCACTTCTGAGGCTGTAATGGTTGTCATACACTCATGATGCTTGAGTGGACATTCTCTTTTCATACATGGACTACACTCCATTTCATGGCGTACAATTTTACTTTTTTTATTCATCCATTGCGAGGTTTCTTTATATCGAGTTGGCCCAAATATAGCCACAGTAGGTACCCCATAGGCAGCTGCAACATGCATTGGTCCACTATCGTTTGTAATAAAAAGAGAGCAGGCTGCTATGGTTGCACAGAGTTCTACAATGTTTGTCTTACCTGCTAAATTTGTATAATTTTGTACATGAAGTTTTTTCAGATTTTCTTCAATTTCTTGTGCCATTTCTACTTCATTTGGTCCACCAAAAATTACTATATCGTATTTTGAAGCAAAGTAAGCTGCTACTGCTGCAAAACGTTCAGGGTACCATCTCTTTGCACTTCCATAGGTAGCTCCTGCATTAATTCCAAGAGTTGGTTTCTTAAATTTTTTTGGTTTAATATAGAGTTTAAGTGGTGGAATTTCATAGTTTTTATTATGAGTGTTGAGCATTGCAATTTCACAGTACTGTTGCACAAGATGTTGTTGTGTGCTTATTTTGGCAGTATGAGAGAGGAGAAAGGAGGAGTGCCATGAAGCCCGTGCACAGCATACTACAGTATTTGTTAAACGCAGTAGTATGGAGGAGTAGAGATTGTCTCGAAAGGTAACGGCCATATCAAAGCTACCAAGCTCTTTTGCTAGCTTGTAGGTTGCTAAAATTCTTGAAGAAGCATTTTTGGTTGTATCTACAATGGCTTTTTCACATTTTGGATGGAATTTAAGTGCCTCTATAGAGACAAAACTGCCCACAAAAGTAAAAGCTACATTTTGATAGTGCGTAGTGAGAAGTTCAATTGCAGGAGTAGCCATTACGGCATCTCCTAACCAATTTGGAAGGATGATTAAAATTCTCATAATGTAGAGTCCTTATGGAAAATAAGCTTGTAAAAAATATGTGTAGCAATCCAAACAATAAAAAAGGAGGTAACAATGTCACTCAAAAAATGTCCGCCGGCTATCAGACGGGCAAAACTGACAAGTATGCCATACATAATTGCTAAAGTGAGCCAAAATTTACGTCTTTTTCTTGCCAAAAGTGCAAAACCAACAAAAGCAAACGCAGCTGCTGTATGCCCAGAACTAAAGGAATGCCCCTCTTGATTACTCAGCACAAAGGCCGGCGTAAAAGTTTTGTCCCCGCCAAAGGCTTTAATCTGTACTGGTCGTGCGCGTCCCCAGTGGTCTTTGAGAGTTGCGTTTACAATGAGTCCGGGTGCAATGCTTAGTACGAGTACAATATAGAGAATGACTTTTGTATCTATGTTTAAAATGTTCTTGTGTTTCATTTTATTGTAGAGGTAAATTCCAAGGCTAGCTAAGGTAAACGCAGTGAGTAAAACTTTTACTGAATTATAAAAAAATCGTTCAAAAACTGTACC
>CAYRVR010000053.1:9358-13275 GCA_964427835.1 uncultured Sulfurimonas sp.
TCTGTTATCTACAAGGCCGTATCCTGGTGCTATAAGTTGGTGCCATGAGACAGAGTCGATTTGCTGTGAGGCAAAACTTAAAAGATAGTAGCGCAGCATATAATCTGCATAAAGCTTTTCACTGACACACTCATGCTCGCTTGTTGGTGCATAGGGTGCTGTATTTGAGATGGGCCAGTTTGTTTCTGTAATGTGAAGTTCTTGGGAGACTTTTGGACTCATCCATACCATGGTAGAAAGCAGAGCAATTTTGTCTGTCAAAGAAAATCCAAGTTGTGCATTTTCAGGTGCGCCACGTCTATCAACATACAAGAGTGCTGCGATACCATCATATTTACACTTACAAAGATTAAAGAGTGTATGGAGCGTATAGTGAAATTCAAAGTCTATAACCCCGCTACCCAAGAGATGAAGATCTCTAAATCTATTTTGTTGTAAATCATACGCAACTTTATAGAAGTTGAGGTACTCTTTTACGGAGAAAAATCCCCACTTTGCACGATTGATTGTTGAGCCTATTTCAAAGATATTTACCATATCATGTAACTCTGAAAAAAGTGTTGTAAGATCTTTTTTTGTAAGAATAAGATCTTCTATATGTTCTCTGTCTTGCAAGATTTTTAGAGTAATTTTTTTTTCTCTGTTTTGTATAATGAATGCTTTGAGTTGAGCAATCTTGTCCATTTCCCAAAGTTTAAAACGCAATAAAATATGTTCTACTTGTAGTTCTTCTAAAAGTTTTTGTGTCTCTTGTGGCGCTCTTTCAAAATCAACACCAAGGCTAAAAAAAGCATTCGAATCAATGCTCTTTCTCCGAACAAATGGCATAGCAAGTAGTGAAAGAGGGAATAAAATCAGAGAAAGTAAAAAAGTAGTAACAAGTGAAGCACGTTCCTGCATACGCATCTTTTTTTTGTATGCTTTGTCTTTGAGTTGCGCAGGCTGGTCAGAGTAGTTATCCCATGAAAAAGGTGCTTGCATTATTTCATCCAGTGTGTGTTTTTGAGTAGGTTCGCCTGTGCTGCATCAATACTCAACAGAAGTGTTTCGAGTCTTTTTGAGTCGTTATCATCTTTTACATTGACAAAGTTTTTGAAATTATAGTTTACACTCTCTTTACCATCGGTTAAGCTGATCGTCTCACCCCGTTTTGCAAATGCAAAACGCTCTTTTACGGTTGTGTCGAGCATAGAGTTTCCTATGGATGTAAAGTCATTTTGCCATCCTAAATAGTCTAAAATTGTTGTTTTAATATCAATATGTGAGCCCACAGTAGCATCATGGCGCGGCTTGAAAATTTTTGGTGCATATATGATAAGGGGAATGTGAAACGCAGGCATTGGAACATTAGTTCCTTTTATATGTTTTGGATTCTCCTGTTTTGCTTGGTTGGCATGATCTGCTGTAAAAATAAAAATAGTATGCTCAAACCAAGGTTCTTTTTTACATCTTTGCATAAATTCTCCAATTTTTGCATCGGTATAGTGGAGTGTGTTTAAAAAGCCAGCTTCTGTTTTTACATCTTGTGGATATTTTTCCCATTTTTTTCCGGGAGAGTAATAGGGTGCATGGGTAGATGCAGTAAAACAAAAACTTAAAAAAGGCTCTTTTATAGTATGAAGTTTAGAAGATAAAAAGCGAAACATATCTCCATCCCAGACACCAAAATGTGGATTGCCTTGTTCTTCATGGGATTTTGGCATATCTTCTGCCCCATAGTACTGTTGAAAACCTGCAAGGCGACTGAGCTTATCTATACGGAAAGAACCTCTGTCTGAACTTTGCATTGCAATAGTGTGGTATCCATTTGCATCAGCCTCTTTACCTAAGTAACTTAGTCCGTAGAGTTCGAGTCCTTCACCATATTTTTCAAAACCGACAGGTTGGATGATGCCAGTGTAAATAGAGGTAATTCCCTCTTGAGAACGTTGCCCATTTGCATAAAAATGGGTAAATAAAATTCCCTCATTTGCCATTTTGTCAAGATTGGGTGTTACGCCATACTCATTATGTGAGAGAGCATCAACATATTTTGCACTGAGACTTTCTATCATCACTATAACTACATTATAGCTGCGTTTAGCTGCTTTTTTGTAGTGTCTCATCAGTGGGTATTGTGGGTCACTGTAGAGTGTTTTTTTGGAATATATTGCTCTTTTTACATTTTGTATGGCTTGTGGAAGTTTTATGGCAGAGTGGTTAATGCTTTTTCTATCTCCAGCTCTGTAAAAGCAGAAAAATCCATTGAGTGCGAGGTTTCCTGACTGGAGTTTGTTCACGGCAAAGGCATCGGAAACACCAAAGGACATACCGCTAAGTTTTCCACGGATACCAATAAAAGCAATAATAATAATGAGGAGTATATTGAGCCATTCTCTCTTTTTTGTTTCGTGTTTTATGATTTTTGCAGAAAATATTTTATAAAAAAGATACACTATAACAATGAAAATAAGTGTGCCAAAGAGGGTTTGTAGTGGATAGTAGTCTTTTGCCATATCAACTAGTATGCCAACATCATTGCCGATGATTTTGAGTTCATCACTGAGATGACGGTTTACAAAACCAAAATAGAGTGCATCGCCAATGTTAAAAAAAACGACACCTGCTATAAAAATTCCCCAAAGAGAGCCCAGAACAACACGATAAGTTTTGTTGTAAACAAACTCAAATGGAAGAAGCAATGCTATCCATAGTAAAGAAGTGAAAGTGAAAATAATCATAATATCAACACGCAATCCCATAAAAAATGAAGCAAGCGTTTCATTAAGAGTTAGGGCACTAAAATAATCCAAATAGGTAAAGTAGAAAAAAAGGCGTACACCAAAAAGAAGGATGAAACTAAGAGCCAGTGCTGTAAAAACTTGTCTGTATTTTGTTGTAAATGTCATAATTTAATTATACCTCATTATATATTTTTTGATAGGAAAGAGCCATATTTCTGGCGGAATAGTTTTGTATATTTTTTTTCGCATTGCTAGCAAGCTCTTTTGCAAGTATTGGATTTTTATAGAGCTTTATAATGCTCTTTTTGAGTGCTTCTGGATTTTTAGGAGGTACAAGTAGCCCATTGTAATTATCTTCTATAATGTCTATAATACCTCCTACACTGCTGGCTATAATAGGTATTTCTAGTTGCATTACATCAAGTAAAATGGAGCCCAGACCTTCATTATTTGAAGGAAATACAAAAAGATTAAAGCAACAGATATAATCATTGACATTTTCTACAAATCCTTCAAAACTTACATTAGAAAGTTCTTTGGCTTGCATTTTTAATTTTTGGGCGTCCTGACCATCACCGACGAATATAAAATGCATATCGGGATGTGAATGTTCTACGCTTTTTGCAACTTCAATTAAATGAGACTGTCCCTTATGTTTGTCATCAAGAGCTCCTACATTACCAATGAGGTATTTGCCTTTAAAACGCTCTTTTATGGTGTTTATTTTATTTGAATCACATAGTGCATTTGTATATGCGCTTGGTATTATAAGTCGTTTTACATTGGGTGCTACTGCAAGAACCTCATTTTGTATAGCACGAGAAAGACTTACAACACATAGAGCATTTTCATATATTTTTTTATTTAAAAAGTTATTTTTAATTGGATTATCTACTCTTCTTGTAATTATATAGGGAATCTTTAAAAGAAGGTTTGCAAAAAAAGCAAATTGGGCTGCTTTTGTTTCATGTGCATGAAGAATGGTCGCACCCCGTATCTGCATTATATGAAAAATATAGGGTTTGTTAATCTCTATAATTTCTAAATTTTGAATCTTTTTGCATCTTTGTGTTAGTTTAGAATTTTTACGTACAAATAGTTTTTGTCTATATCCAAGTTCTGATAGTTGCTCAAGTAGGAGCTGCGTTTGGCGCTCCCCACCGCGAAAACCCTTTGCAAAATTGAGATGAGTGA
>CAYRVR010000054.1:0-12519 GCA_964427835.1 uncultured Sulfurimonas sp.
TTACTATATGAATAAAATATTTACCTTTTTTGTTTTTTTAATGAGTCTTATTTTTTTCAGTGCTTGTTCTGATGTAGCTTCTGTTAGCTCTTTAGCAAGGAGTCACAATCCATTTATTGGGAAGTCGATTAGTACTTATTTTAGAGGTTCTTATGTGAGTGCTGAAGATGCTATTGCGAGGTTAGAGGAAGAGAATTTTAAAATTGTTGCTACCTATCATCCTGTGAAGGATGGCACGATAATTATTTTTACCAATAAAGCTCTTTTGCATGAGGCAAGCAAACCAGGATGTGGGTATATAGCAACGCTGCGTTTGTTTATAGATGAGAAAAATGGAACAATTAGCATTACAAATCCTGTCTATTTTGGAAAAGCCTTTATGGGTAAAAAATTTGATTACAGGGTTTTTGTTGCAGAAGTAGAGGCTATTCATAATGCCTTTCCTGCTTTGCATGGTTCTAAAGATAGTATGGAGTTTGAGAATTTAGCATCATACCATTTTATGATTGGTATGCCTTACTATAAAGATCAAGATATTTTGGCGCAGGGGAGTGCTAAGCAATTAATTCAAAAGTTACACAGATATAAAGATGGAAGAAAAATTATTTTTCAGTTGAAAATTACAAAGGGAACTTTTTTGATTGGGTATGAACTTGAAGAGAAGACACGGGCATTTATTGAAAAACTTGGAAGAGAAAATGCTGCTATTTTGCCGTGGAGTATTTTAATAGAAAATAAGAGGGCAAAAGCGATAAATGCACAGTACTATCTCGCGATTTCTTATCCTCTTTTAAATATGAGTAAATTTATGAGTATAGCAACTGTGCCAGGACGTATTAAAAAAGAGCTCACTAAACCATTTTAGCGGCTCTTTCTCCTTCTTTTATTTCACCAATGAGGTAAGAACCTTCTGCAGATGCAAGGACTTTTTGTACATTTTTATCTTCAACTACAAGAATCATACCAACACCCATATTAAATGCTCTAAACATTTCATCTCTTGCAACATGTTTGCTCATAAGCTCAAAAATTGGAAGTACTTGAATGGCATCTTGTTGTACTTCAGCCATAAGGTTTTCAGGGAGTACACGAGGAAGATTCTCTACAATTCCACCACCTGTAATATGAGCCATAGCTACTATTTCATTTTTGAGAGCTTTAAATGTTTTTACATAAATATTTGTTGGCTCCAAAAGTGTTTCAATGAGAGGTTTTCCATTAAATTCATCATTAAATTGCATACCCATTTTTTCGAAGAGGACTTTTCTTGCCAACGAAAAACCATTTGAATGCAGACCAGAACTTGGAAGTGCAATAAGTTTATGTCCAGCACGAACAAGACTTACTCTATCCATTTCAGATTTTTCAGCAACACCTACCGCAAAACCAGCGAGGTCATAATCATCTTCACTATACATTCCCGGCATTTCAGCAGTTTCACCACCGATAAGTGCACATTCACTGCGTTTGCACCCCTCAGCAATTCCAGCTACTACATTCGTTGCTACATTTACATCAAGTTTTCCTGTTGCGTAGTAGTCTAAGAAGAAGCTAGGTGTTCCAAAATTACAAATAAGGTCATTCACACACATTGCTACAAGATCAATACCCACAGTGTTATGGATGCCACTATCGATTGCAAGTTTTAATTTTGTACCAACACCGTCTGTTGCAGCAAGCATTACAGGCTCTTTAAATCCTGTTGGTAATTCAAAAGCTCCTGCAAAAGAGCCTATTCCTCCAAGTACACCTGGTACTTTTGTACTTTTAACTAAAGGTTTAATGTTTTCAACAAAACTATTTCCAGCATCTATATCAACACCAGCATCTTTATAGCTAATTTGGCTCATTATTTACTCCGAATCTTGTGGTAAGTCACATTTTTTAGAAAAGATACATAATGGACAAAAGTTCGCTATTCCTGCAATAAGAGGCAATACACCTAAGTAAAACCAGTAATTACCAGTTATGACACCTACTGCTATAAGAGCAAGTCCGACAACAATACGTACAACACGACAAACTTTTCGTATTTTATTAAAATCCATTCTCTACCTTTAAACTTTTCGTAATTATATCTTTATTAAGTAAAATTAATCCTAATATGCTAAAATCACTCACAATTAATCAATAGGATATTATATAATGAAAGAATTTATCTACAATGAGATGATGGTGCACGTTCCAATATGTACACATAAAGAGCCTAAAAATGTTCTTATTATAAGTTCAAACGCAGCTGGTTTTGTTGCTGAAGTACAAAAATATATGGAAGATATCAGTTGTGATGTAATTTCTGCTGAAATGAATTTACTCCGTGAAGCAGAGGATAATAGCTATGATGTAGTTATTTCTGAGTTAGAAAATGATGCTGCTGTTTTGGCACATATCAACCGCGTTCTCAAAGAGGATGGATTGTGTGTTGTTACACATCCTGATTTAGATCAAGTGGAAGAGAATAAGAATATAATGCAGATTTTAGGAAAATATGCAAAAATAGTTATGCCTTATAATCTTGGCAATTGTACAACAGCGCTTTTGGCATCAAAAGAGTACCATCCAACTGCAGATATTATTTTAAACCGTGCAGATTTAATTGATGGTCTTGAGTATTATAATTCAGATGTACATCCTGCTGCGTTTGCAATGGGTAATTATGTGAAAAAAGAGTATTTAGGCATTATTAAAAACTAATGGCATACAAGTATGCTATTGCCTTAACCGGAAGTATTGCTACAGGTAAAAGTACCGTTGCATCTCTTTTGGCTTTAAATGGGATGCGGGTTATTGATGCAGATACAATTTCTCATGAAATATTAGATAGCTCATCAGTCTGGGTTAAAGAGACGTTTGGAGAGCAGTATCTTCTGAGCTCTAGTAGAGTTAACCGTTCTAAACTGGGATCTTATATTTTTTCACATCCGGAGGCAAAACAGATTCTTGAAGCGTATTTGCACCCTAAAATAAGGGATGAAATAGAAAAACGCAGTGAAAAACAAGATAGCTTTCAATTTCCATATCTGATTGATATTCCCCTTTTTTTTGAAAATAATAATTATGATATTAAAGAGAGTGTTGTTGTCTATACTCCAAAAGAGTTACAGCTTGAGCGTTTTATGAAACGCAATGGATACTCTAAAGAAGAGTCTTTAAAACGTATTGCCACACAGTTACCAATTGATGAAAAAAAGAAGCGAGCTACCTGGGTAATTGACAACTCTAAAAATTTAAAACATCTACAAAATGAAGTAGAAAATTTTGTGGAGAAAATGAAGGAGATATATTTATGAAAGTAGCGAAGTACAGTGCAAATGGAAATGATTTTGTCATTTTCCACTCTTTGGTAAACGAGGATAGAAGTGAACTTGCAAAAACACTCTGTCATCGTCAAGAAGGAGTGGGTGCTGATGGTCTGATTGTTCTATTACCAAATGAAAAAAAAGAGAATCTGTATGATTTTCAATGGCAATTTTATAACTCTGATGGCTCTCATGCTGATATGTGTGGTAATGGCAGTCGTGCCTGTGGACATTATGCTTATAATAACAATATAGCACCACAAGAGATGAAATTTTTGACTGGTGCGGGTGTAATAGCCGTTAGTGTGCAGGAGAATACTCCTAAAAGTGGGATGATTATAAGTGAGCTCACACCTCCTGAAATTTTAGATAAAGAGATTGAGTTTAATGGTCATAATTGGTGGCTGATAAATACGGGTGTTCCTCATTTGGTACGTTATACAGACACTATAGATACATTTGACATTGAAGAGGCAAGAGAGCTGCGTTATGTTTATAATGCAAATGTCAATGTTATGCATGTAGTAGATGGAAATTTGAGAGTACGAACGTATGAGCGTGGGGTTGAAGATGAAACATTAGCTTGTGGAACAGGAATGTCTGCATGTTTTTACAGAGCCTATACAGAGGGTAAAGTGCAAAATAATATTGAAGTTTATCCAACGAGTGGAGATACTTTGTATTTGGGTATGAATGAGAGAACAATTACCTTTGCAGGAAGAGTGAAAAAAACTTTTGAAACAGAGTGGGAAGTCTAAGCAGAAGGAGTTATAATCCTGCTGCTTCAACAATTTTTGCTTGATGATCTGCTATGAGGGGTTCAATGATCTCATCAAAAAGACCACCACTCATAATCTCATTTAATCTATAGAGTGTGAGATTAATTCTATGATCACTAATACGGTTTTGAGGATAGTTGTAGGTTCTAATGCGACCACTTCTATCACCCGTACCAACTTGCGCAGCACGTTCTGCTGCATTTTCAGACTGTTGCTCTTGCATTTGTATATCATAGAGGCGTGCTTTGAGTACTTTCATTGCTTTTTCTCTATTTTTATGCTGTGATTTTTGGTCTTGGTTGGTTACAACTAATCCAGTTGGCAAGTGTGTGATACGGACTGCGGAGTCAGTGGTATTGACAGATTGGCCACCACATCCAGAAGAGCGCATAACATCGATTTTTAAATCATTGTCGTTTATTTCCACTTCAACATCATCAACTTCAGGCATAACAGCAACTGTAATCGCTGATGTATGGACACGCCCTTGTGATTCTGTTGCAGGAACACGTTGCACACGGTGTGTTCCACCTTCGTATTTCAACCGACTATAGACCTGTTCACCCTTAATAAGGGCCGTGACTTCTTTGTATCCACCCGCATCTGATGGTGATGTAGAAATAAGTTCAATTTTCCAACCACGTAGATCTGCATAACGTGTATAGGCATCAAAAAGGTCTCCAACAAATATTGCTGCTTCATCCCCACCTGCACCTGCACGTAGTTCTACAATAATATTTCTGTCATCATTTGGATCTTTTGGAAGTAAAAGAAGCTTGATCTCCTCTTCCATAAGAGGTTTTTGAGGTTCAAGTTCTTTGAGCTCCTCTTTTGCCATCTCTCCCATTTCAGGATCACTGAGCATCTCTTTCGTATCTGCAATATCTTGGATAAGAGTTTGATACTCTTTTGCTTTCTCAACGATTGGTAAAAGTGAAGATTGTTCTTTTGATAACTCTGTCATACGTTTGATGTCAGAAGTGATGTCAGGTGAACTTAGCAGTTCGCTAAGTTCGTTATAGCGGGTGATAAACGGTGTTAGTTTATCTGCTAGCATAATGGTATGCTCTAATTATATAGCGTTTACAGATTTGTGTAGACGGCTTACTTTTCTAGCTGCAGTTTCTTTTTTAAGAATACCTTTGCTTACAAATTTATGGATTTGTTGGTTTGCAACTTTGAATGCTGCTTCTGCTTCTTCTTTATTACCAGCTTCTACTGCTGCGTTTACTGCTTTAACGATGTTTTTAAGACGAGTTCTGTAAAAACGGTTACGTTCAGTACGAACGATAGTTTGACGAATTCTCTTAATTGATGACTTGTGATTTGCCATTTTAGTCCTTTTTGGAATTTTAAGTGCGCAATAATAGCTTAAAGATAATTAAAATTAAGTTAAAGACAAGCTAAAAGTGAAATTTATTGAATAAGATGGATATTTAAAATGGAATTATGTTAAAATATGAGTAGAAAAAATATATTGGACAGTGATATGAAATTATTTGGTACAGATGGTGTGAGAGGTGAGGCAGGATCATTTTTAACTGCGGGATTAGCTATGCGTGTAGCAATGGCTGCAGGAATCTATTTTAGAGAACACTCTATAAACAATCGTATTCTCGTGGGAAAAGATACAAGAATAAGTGGATATATGATAGAAAATGCTATTGTAGCAGGATTGACAGCAACGGGATATGATGTTATTCAAATAGGACCGATGCCAACTCCTGCTATTGCATTTATTACAGAAAATATGCGTTGTGATGCAGGTATTATGATTAGTGCTTCGCACAACTCCTTTGAAGACAATGGAATTAAATTTTTTGACGCTGATGGAAATAAACTTTCTGAAGAGATTGAAAAAGAGATTGAAGATATAGCAAATGACTCTGAAGCAATTTTAGAAGGACAAGTCACTGGCCTAAATATAGGAAAGGCAAAGCGTATTGATGATGTAATTGGTCGTTACATAGTACAGTTAAAGAACTCTTTTCCACGAGATTTATCACTTGCGGGAATGCGGATAGTTCTTGATACTGCAAATGGAGCAGCTTACAAAGTTGGTCCAACTGTCTTAGAAGAGCTTGGTGCAGATGTTATTGTTATGCACAATAATCCCAATGGATATAATATTAACGAAAATTGTGGGGCTTTACATCCAAAAGAGTTAGGTGAAAATGTATTGAAATATCGTGCTGATTTGGGAATTGCACTTGATGGTGATGCAGATAGAATTGTGGTAGTTGATGAAAAGGGTGAGGTTGTTGATGGAGACCACTTACTTGGAGCTCTTGGTGTTTATATGCATAAAGAAGGAAAATTAAGAGGAGATGGAATTGTCACAACCGTTATGAGTAATCAGGGACTTGAAGATTATCTCAATGAAAATGGGCTTTCGCTGCATCGCTCAAACGTTGGTGATAAATATGTGCTTGAACTTATGCGAGAAAAAGGCATTAACTTTGGTGGAGAGCAGAGTGGGCATATTATTGTCCATGATTTTGCAAAAACAGGCGATGGGCTTATTAGTGCATTGCAAATATTTGCTCTTTTGATCCGTACAAATAAAAAAGCCTCAAAAGTATTACGTCCATTTAAACTCTATCCACAAAAGCTGACGAACATCAAAGTAAAAGTGAAAAAACCTTTGGATGAAATTGATGGCCTGCAAGCGAAACTTGATGCAATTGAAGCAGAAAATATGCGCCATCTTGTACGCTACTCTGGTACAGAAAATAAGTTACGTCTTTTAATAGAAGGCAAAAATGCAAAAGAGATGAATAGTTCTATGAAAGATCTTATAGCGTTTTTTGAGCAGGCGTTGAATGCATAACAGATCGCTGCGTTTAAGTGCAATACTCCTCTTTAGTTTGGTTGGTATTTTTATTATTGACCAGAATATTAAATCTCTTTTTGTTGAGGGATTTCGATACTATTCTGATTGTATAGATTTAATCTTGGTTTATAATAAGGGCGTGGCGTTTTCAATGTTCTCTTTTTTAGCTGAGAATTTAAAGTATATACAACTAGCTCTTGTTCTAGGGGTTATGGGATATATTTTTTATCTAGGTAAGCTTTGTTATGCAATGCCTGCAGGTATTTTACTTGGTGGAGCTTTTTCAAATATATATGACAGATTCGTTCATGGCGGAGTTGTAGATATGGTTTATTGGCATTGTGGATTTAACTTTGCTGTTTTTAATTTTGCAGATGTGATGATAGATTTTGCCGTAGCATGGATACTTTTACTCAACTTTAAACCAAAGCTTTGTAAAAGCTAATTAAAAGCACTTTTTTGGTATAATCAGCCAAAATAATAGTGCTAAAACTAATACAAATAAAGGAAATTGATGGAAATCAAATCAAATAAAATTAATGGTGCAAATGCTGAAATAACTGCGACTATCCCTATGGATGAGGTAAACGCAAGAGTAGAAAAGATCGCAAAACAATTGTCTAAAACTGCGAATGTTCAAGGTTTTCGTAAAGGAAAAGTTCCTGTAGCTATCATTAAAAAACAGTATGGTGAAAAACTTGTAGAAGATGCTGAAGCTGAGGCACTTCGTGAAGTACTTGCAAAAGGTTTGGATGAATTAGGAATTGCAAATGATTCTTTAATTGGTGAACCGACTATTTCTAAATTTGATAAAAGTGATGATAAAATTGAAGTTGCTGTAAAAGTAGCGATGCGTCCAGTGATTGATCTTTCTGATGTAAAATCATTTGTACCAGATTTTACAAAACCTGAAGTAACTGATGAAGAAGTTGATGCAAGAATTAAAGAGATCGCAGAGGGACAAGCTCCTTTAGTTGATATTAAACGCAACCGTAAAATGAAAGAGGGCGATACTGCTGTTATTGATTTTGAAGGTTTTATAGATGGTGAAGCTTTTGAAGGTGGAAAGGGAGAAAACTTTGAGCTTACTCTTGGTTCTGGTCAGTTTATTCCTGGTTTTGAAGACCAACTTATTGGTGTAAAAAGAGATGAAGAAGTAGATGTAAATGTTACATTTCCTGAAAATTACGGAAGTGAAGATCTTGCAGGAAAAGAGGCTACATTTAAAGTAAAAGTAAATGGTGTTAAAGTAAAAGAAGAAGTAGAAGTAAATGATGAGCTTGCAAAAAAACTTTTACAAGGTGATGAAGAAGCTACAGTTGAAAAACTTAAAACTGAAGTGAAAAAAGCGATTGAACAAGAAAAACTTGCGAAACTTTATAATGAAGAGTTAAAACCAAAACTTTTAGAAACATTAGTAGAAAAACTTGATTTTGATCTTCCTGAATTTGTTGTTGAACAAGAGATTGACATGGCAGTAAATAAAAAAGCATCACAAATGAGTGAAGATGAAATAAAAGAACTCCGTGAAAATCCTGAAAAATTAACTGAGTTGCGTGAAACATTCCGTGATGATGCAATTAAAAGTGTTAAAGCGACATTTATTATTGATGCATTAGCACAAGAGTTAAATGTTAAAGTCGAAGAGCAAGAAGTAATGCAAACTATCTACTTTGAAGCAATGCAAATGGGTCAAGATCCACAAAAAGCGTATGAACACTATAAAGATGCGGGATACCTTCCAGCAATCCAAATGTCAATGGTAGAAGATAGAGTTTTAACAACTCTTCTTAATGAAAAAATAGAAGCATAATTATGAGTTACATTCCTTATGTAGTTGAAAAAACTGGGCGCGGTGAGCGCTCATATGATATTTATTCTCGTCTTTTAAAAGATAGAATTGTAATGCTCAGTGGCGAAGTAAATGATGCTGTTGCCTCTACGATAGTTGCACAGTTTTTATTTCTTGAAGCGGAAGATCCTGAAAAAGATATCTACTTCTACATTAATTCTCCTGGTGGAGTTGTCACTGCAGGGATGGCTATTTTTGATACAATGAATTATATCCGTCCAAATGTGGCGACTATATGTATTGGCCAAGCTGCATCTATGGGTGCTTTTTTGCTTTCAAGCGGTGAAAAAGGAAAACGTTACGCGCTTCCTCATGCCCGAATTATGATCCATCAACCTCTTGGTGGTGCACAGGGACAAGCAACCGATATCGCAATCCAGGCAGAAGAGATTCTACGAATGAAAAAAGAGCTTAATGGTATTTTGGCAAAAAATACAGGACAAAATGTAGAAACTGTAGAAGCTGATACTGACCGTGATAACTTTATGAGTGCACAAGAAGCAAAAGAGTATGGACTCATTGACGAAGTATTAATTAAAAACGATAAAGAGTAAGGAGTTTTATAATGGCAGGTTCACTTAAACGTAGAACTCGTAGGAATATTGATGCTACTGCCGAGGATTCGCAAAAGATACCTGTTATTAAAACTTTGAATTCTAATGATAATGCAACAAGTGATATTGAAATTTATGCACAAGAGGTTCTTGGTGCACTTATCGCTGATAATATTCCTCCCACTCCTAATAATTTTTCACTCTATTTTGACAGACTTTTAGAAGAGAAAAGTGATTCTCTTCGTAAGCAGATTCAAGGGATGCTTGAGCTTGAGGAGAGTAATGAGGCTGAAACGACAATAGAACTTGAAAAAAGTTTGAAACAGGGCTTTTCATCAATTAAGAATATTTTAAATACTACAGCAAATCTGTATAAAAATATGTCACTCATGACAAAAATTCTTGAAAAAAGAAAAGAGGAATTGAGTAAAGATCCTGAAATTAGTGAGGCTATCGGTATTGTCACAGTCTTAGAAGGGGATGTCTCAAAACTCAACTCTATTTTAAAGACACAAAGTACACAAATGAGACACTCTTATGATGAAACTGCAAAAATAGTCAAGAGTGTTGAAAATGAGACAATTTTTGATAATAAGTTTGGTGTCTATAACAAGCGTTATTTGCTAACAAAGATTGAACAAGAGATGGAACTTATTTCCAAGTTCAAGCATAAAAGCTCTTTAATTATGATAGAACTTTCTAAAACCTTGCGTGCAAGTATATCAAATGAAAAAGCACTGACTTTAATGACACGAACAATTGCACGCTTGTTGCTTAAAACTTCAAGACGCAGTGATATTGTTGCGCATTATAGCAATGGAGTATTTGCTATGTTGTTAAAACATACTGATATCACAAGTGCAAAAAAAGCGAGTGAAAGACTTTGTGACTTAGTTTCAAATTCAAACTTTTTTCTTGCTGATAGGGAGATACAGCTACGTATATCCATTGGAATTACAAATATTGATCCCAAATACTCTGTAGAGGAAGTAGTGGTGAGTGCTATTGATGGCATAGAAAAGGCATATGAAAGTAAAAAAAATGATTATGCAGTAGTATTGAGAGCAAAATAGGAAAAGGTATGAAATTAACTATTGTTGAATATCCAGATAAGCGTTTACGGGAAAAATCACAAGAGGTGAAAGAGTTTGATGAAAAACTTCATAAACTTTTAGACGCTATGCACCCTTTTATGATTGAGACGAATGGTATAGGTTTAGCTGCAATACAGGTAAATTACCCCATACGTGCACTTATTTTAAATTTACCAAATGAAGATGGTGAACAACCTCCTGAAAATTTAATAGAGATTATTAATCCTGTAATAACAGATAAAAGCGGGGAGACAAGTTATCAAGAGGGTTGTTTAAGTGTTCCTAAATTTTATGAAGATGTAACGCGTTATGAAAAAATAACTTTAAATTATCAAGATAGATATGGAAATACAAAAAGTATGGAAGCTGATGATTTGCTAGCAATAGCCATACAACATGAGATGGATCATTTAGAAGGCATTTTGTTTATAGACCATCTCTCTTACGCAAGACGTAAAAAATTTGAAAAAGAGTACAAACGGATGCTAAAAGAGAGAAAACAGAAGAAAAAATAACAATTTGACATATTTTTTCTTTCTGTTGTCTCCCTATGCTACTATACTCTTATAACTAAGGAGGAGTAGCAGATGAAAACAGTCCGTTGTGCAACTTATGAAGGTGTTGAAGCAAAGGTGGTTGATGTTGAATCAACGCTCACTAAGGGGCTTCCCTCATTTTCAATTGTCGGAATGGCATCAACTGCTATAACAGAATCAAAAGAGCGTGTAAAATCTGCACTTTTAAGCAATGACTTCTCTTTTCCTCCTAAACGCATTACTTTTTTACTCGCTCCCTCTGAACTTGCAAAATCAGGCTCTCATTTTGATCTAAGTATGGCACTGCTTATTTTACTCCATGGTGTGGATGTAGATTTGAGTGAATGGTTCGTCTTTGGTGAGCTAGGACTTGATGGAAGTGTCAAGGAGAACATCCAGCTCTATCCACTACTTCTCTCTTTGGCAAACCAGGGACTTATAACACGCGCTATAGTACCTTATGAATCACTCGATAAACTTGTAAAAATTCCTAATGTTTCTTTTTATGGCGTAAAGAGTTTAAGCGAGGCAGTGGCACTTTTAAAAGATCAAGCAAATGCTGTTGCGAGTGTAGAATCGAGTGAATTGGAATACCCATCTTATTCTATAGACGGAGAAAAATATTATTATATAAAAGAATATGATGAAGATTTTAGTGATGTACGGGGGCAAGAGGTTGCTAAACGTGCAGCTCTTATTGCAGCAGCTGGATTTCATAATATTATTTTAGAGGGGAGTCCTGGATGTGGTAAAAGTATGATAGCGAGCCGTTTGCGTTATATACTGCCTCCAATGACGGTAAGTGAAATCCTTGATGGAGCAAAGTTGGAAGTTTTAGAGGGGATTGAACCTGCGTTTAAGCCACGAAGGGCTTTTAAAAATCCGCATCATAGTTCTACTTTAGCGAGTATATTTGGCGGTGGAAGCCATAAAGCGAGAATTGGTGAGGTAGGACTTGCTAACAATGGGATTCTTTTCTTTGATGAATTACCCCATTTTTCTAAAAATGTTTTAGAGTCTTTACGTGAACCTATGCAAGATGGAAAAATCCGTATCTCGCGTGTAAACTCAAAAGTTGTTTATCCTGCAAAGTTTTTATTTGTCGGAGCAATGAACCCTTGTCCTTGTGGAAATTTACTTGATGAACAAAAAGAGTGTAGATGTAGTGATTTAGAGATACAGCGGTATAAAAATCGTCTCTCTGATCCTTTTTTAGATCGTATTGACTTGCATGTCGTGATGCAGAATGTTGATGCCAATGCAAAGCCTAGTTATAGTTCAAAAGAGATGCATAAAATGGTTGCTGAAGCACATATATTTATGAAGCAAAGAGGACAAAATTGTTTTAATGCCCATTTAAGTGATAAGGAACTAGAAAAGTTTTGCAAACTCACACAAGAAGCAAACGCAGTGCTTCAAATGGCTATAGAGCGTTTTGCTCTCTCTTTTAGAAGTATTAAAAAGGTGCAAAAAGTTGCAAGAACTATTGCTGATTTGGATAAATCAGAAGATATTACAAAGGCACATCTTTTAGAGGCGCTCTCTTACAGGAAGAGAGCAAGTTAATTTATA
>CAYRVR010000055.1:0-1711 GCA_964427835.1 uncultured Sulfurimonas sp.
CTAAATTTGCGAAATCTATTTTCATTTTTTTATGACCTTTATAGTATCATCTGCTAACTCATAAAAAGCAAACTCATCTTCAGCTTTGTTGTCACTAAACTTGAGTGTATTGCCACTGATGCCTACCCAGCCTATTTGCTTCGCAGGAACACCCACCATAAGCGCATAGGGTTTTACATCTTTGTTTATCACCGCACCACTGCCAATGAGAGCATACTCACCTATGGTAACACCACAGACTACTGTTGTGTTTGCACCTATAGAACAGCCCTTTTTAAGGAGTGTCTTTTTAAATTCATCTTTTCGTTGTATGAATGCTCTTGGATTGATGACATTGGTAAAGACCATAGAGGGTCCTAGAAAAACATCATCTTCTACCTCTACACCCTCATAGATGGAGATGTTGTTTTGCACTTTGACGCCATTGCCTACTTTTACTTTTGGACCAACTACACAGTTTTGCCCGAAAGAGCAGTTGCTTCCTATTGTTGTGTCTGAGAGTATATGGCTAAAGTGCCATATTTTTGTATTTTCACCTATGGTGACATTCTCATCTACATAGGCTGATTCATGTGCAAAGAATTTCATAACTACTCTGCTAAAACTTTTTTACAAAAAGGATGATAATCACCCTCTAAGCCAACTGCTGGAAGATGGCGGATAGTTGAAACCGTTCGTATAGAACCATAGGCTTCATCAAGTCCAAATCCTCCACCATGTAAGATGTGTTCATAGCTTTTAGTATGCAAGTCAGTAAAGCCACCACTAAACTCTATCTCATCGCCATCCACTGTGATAGAGCGGTATGTTCGCAAACCTCTCTCACGTATCTCTTCTGGGATATAGTCATAATTTACTGAGAGAAACCATCTTACAGTTGCGTTTTTGAGTTTAAAGTATCCAGCATTTGTATCTGCTGTTTTTACATGGACTACATTTTTTTCAACATCTCCAAATATCCAACAGAGCATATCGTAGAAATGTACACCAATGTTTGATGCGATACCACCTGATTTTTCTTCTTTACCTTTCCAAGACTCAAAGTACCACTTTCCACGGCTTGTAAGGTAGGTTAAATCTATGTCATAGATCTTATCTGGGTTTTGCTTCAACTCTTTTGTGACTTTTTCTTTGAGTGCGATGATAGAGTCATGTAAACGCAGTTGTAAGATGTTATAGACTCTGTGCCCTGTCTCTTGCTCTATAAGTTTTAACTCATCAATATCTGCAGGATTGAGTACAAGAGGCTTTTCACAAATAGCATCAGCACCTTGTTCTAGTGTCAAACGGATATGGCTTTTATGTAAGTAGTTTGGACTTGCAATACTGATGTAGTCTAACTTGTTACTGCGTTTATACGAGGTTAAAAAGTCTTCAAATCGCTCTAGCTCTGTAAAGAAATCAGCCTGAGGAAAGTTACTATCCATAATGCCTATACCGTCATAAATATCATAGGCTGCTACCAAGTCATTATTTGTCTCTTTTATAGCTTTCATATGTCTTGGAGCAATGTATCCTGCTGCTCCAATAAGTGCAAATTTTTTCATACTCTTCTCTCCTGCTTCTTTTATAATTTCCATGTAGGATTTGGTGTAATCCCTTTAACATCAATAACAACCGGTGTCCCATTAGAGAGACTAGCATACTCTTTTTCGCTTATCTCTTTAAACTTATCATGTCCTACTGCTACAATGATAGAGTCATATTTGTT
>CAYRVR010000055.1:1811-11205 GCA_964427835.1 uncultured Sulfurimonas sp.
ATAACCGAAGCAATACTCTGTGTTGATTTTATGATAGGGGTAAGATCTGGTTCATTGTTCTCATCAATTGGAGTTGGAACTGTTACAATGTAGATATTTGAGTCTTTGGTTTCATCAAGGTTCGTTGTAAATTTCATCCCATTTGCAAGAGACTCTTTTACCTGTTCGCTTGTAAGCTCTAATGTTCTATCAAAGCCACTATTAAGCTCATCTACTCTCTCTTTGTTTATATCAAAACCAACTACTGGATATTTCTCACTAAATGCGTGTGCGAGGGGGAGGCCTACGTATCCTAGGCCTATTATTGTTATTTTCTTGTGTTGCATAAAAACGCTGCCTTTAAAAATTATATACTTTTTCTAAGAATTTATTTTACCTTTTTATTCTTTAAGTTTTAGCAAGCTTTTTCTTCAAAATGATTTTTCCGCTCTCTACACCTGGTTGGTCATATGCATCTATATACATAAATTTTGCACACAAAGAGGTCAAAAGTTCATACTCATACATAAGTGCTGCAATGGCACTTTCACATACTCCATCGATTGTCATCACATCACAAGGAATATCATTTAAATTTTCAATAGCTTCTATAGTCGCATCAGCCTGAGAATTAATCAAAGATGAAAACTCTAAGCCATTGAGGTAGTCAAGTTCTTCTATGCCTTCAAGAGTCACTGCTGGAATTTGTAAATCATTATCAAAATTCTCCACTTTAATGACGGTAAGTGTTTTATCACGTCTGCCTTGGATTATAAGTTGTAAAAAAGAGTGTTGGTCTATTGGCCCTATGATTCCAACGGGGGTGAGTCCTTGATGCGAGTGGTTAATGTCTATTTTACCAAGGCTCTCACCCCACAATTGGATGTACCATTTGTTAAATCCCTCTAAACGTGAAGAGTAAGAAAAGACAACATTAATATTAAAGCTATTTTTATACTCCACTAAAAAGCGGGCTTTTTTCAGAAGTCTTTGATTGGTAGCAAGTTTTTTTGCGTCCGTCCATGTATCAGCAAAAAAGTCATCATGTGTCTCTCTTGCACCACGCAAAAGTTCATCAATATCAATACCCACAATTGCTAATGGCAACAATCCAACAGCACTAAAAACAGAAAAACGTCCCCCCACATTTTTTGGAATCTCAAAACGTTTCATTTTATGGATTTGTGCGTAAGCATTGAGTTTAGAGTCATATTCAGTCACAACGACCGTATTGGATGCATCACATTTTACAAGAGAGTTAATGTATTTAAAAATGGCAATAGTTTCAACCGTAGTTCCAGACTTTGAGATAACAATAAAAAGAGTATCGCTTAAATCAATATTTTCCAACTTCGACTGTATATCTATCGGGTCGGTTGTTTCAAGGAAAAAGAGTTTTTTCTCTAACTCTCTCGAGTGTTTTAAAAATTTATAAATTGCATACGTTCCTAAACTGCTCCCTCCTATTCCAATTACAACAACATTTTGTTGCGAAACAGTTGTTGCATACTCTTTAAACGCAGTAGTATCTTGAAACGGGAGATTATAGTAGCCTATTTTCTCTTTCTCATCGACTATTTTATGGTAAACATTTTTATCGGAAATTGTGGGATTGAAGTTATGTTCGTATTTCATTGTAAATTCTCAACTCTCTTTTCATAAAATTTAATATCTGCTATTTTATCATACTTTCTTGCACCTTTGAGTAAAAGCCCATACTTTTTCAAAAGTTCTTTTTTAATCATTACATACTTTTTCCAGTCCTGCATATCGTTCGCATACTGCAGAATTTTTTCCAAACTTTGTGTACGGAATCTGTCCATTCCCCAGTGCTTAAAACTGAGCTGGTCCTCATGTCCTGCATATTTTATAATGAGCTTTTTTTCAATAAGTCCTATCTCATGTCCAAACGCAATCCGTAACCACAAATCATAATCTTCACATACCTCTAAATTTTCATCAAAATTGCCACACAACTCAAACAAGTTTGTATGTAGTAATGCTGATGAGGGTGCGATATTACAAAAAGAGAGTGATTGCTCAAAAATATTTCCACCTATTTTCTTAAATTTTTTAGGGACTTTTACTTCTACTGCGTTTCGTACCCAACACTCATCCGTATAGCTCATAAGAATTGTAGGGTTTGCTTGATGGAAAGCTCTTTGCAAGGCAATTTTATCTCTATGCCACACATCATCTGAATCCAAAAAAGCGATCCACTCATTTTTTGCATGCACAATACCTCTATTTCGGGCACTTGATACTCCCAAATTATTTTGATGAAAATAGCGAACTTGAGGAAAATCATTTTGAATATTTGCAGTTGCATCCGTTGATCCATCATCTATAACAATAATTTCATCAACTGGCTGCGTTTGTGCCAAAACAGAAGCAATGGCTCTTTTTAAAAAAGTATATCTGTTATATGTGGGAATAATAACAGATATTTTCATCTGTATTACCAGACTTTTATTTCATTATAGAGGCTGTCTCTCTCCACTGGAATAAAGCCACTGTTTTTAATCAATGCCGTAAAATCTTCTAGCTGCACACCATTTGCGCTTGCGGCACCTGCTGCGGAGTTAATAGACTCTTTTTCTATCGTACCATCGAGATCATTTGCTCCAAACTCTTGCGCAACAAGTGCTAAATTCACAGTAGAAGTCACCCAGTATGCTTTTAGGTTTTGCACATTGTCAAGTACAAGTCTTGCAATCGCCATTGTTTTAAGGATTTCATTTGCAGTAACAGGTTTATCAATTTTCAAATAATTATTTTCTGTTTGATAAACAAGTGGAATAAAACAGTTAAAGCCTCCAGTAATATCCTGAAGTTCGCGGATTCGCATCATATGATCAATTCTATTTTCTCTTGATTCAATATGCCCAAAAAGCATAGTTACATTTGATTTTTTTCCACGTTCATGCCACTTTCTGTGAATTTCAAACCACTGATCAGAAGTAACTTTTCCTTTACAAATAAAGTCTCGCACCTTCTCATCAAAAATCTCAGCACCTCCGCCTGGCATAGAATCAACACCATTTTCCACCATCAAATCAAGCACCTCATCATAGCTTAAACCATGATGACGTGAAAGAAAATCAACTTCAGCAGCCGTAAGTGCCTTAATATGTAAATGCGGGTACTGCTCTTTAATTTTTTTAAAAATTCCCAAATACCACTCAAGTGTCACATTGGGATTGTGCGCAGAGACTATATGAACCTCTTTTGCACCATGCGCATCGACCTCTTTAACAATTTTTAAAATATCTTCATGGCTCATTGTATAAGGATTTGGATTTTTTCTATTTGCCGAGTATGCACAAAATTTACATACATCCGCACAAACATTTGTTGGGTTTATATGACGGTTTATATTAAAGTAGGTTTTCTTCCCATGTAACTCTCTGCGTTTAGCATCAGCTAATTCCCCTAACTCAAATATATCTTTTTCATATAATTTTACTGCATCTTCAAAATTTATTCTGTTTGTATTCATCTATTCCCTTCGCATAAGAACTTTGCACATTAAAGGCGTGATAGTAGCATCAAGCAACTTTAATTGTGCTTCATAAATTTTCTTATTTCCTATACTCCAGCGCAAAACTATCTTTTTCACTGATAGACTCAAATCCTCCAAGTTTATCAGCACGTAGTACTGCCAACATTGTATGTTCTACAATATCATTGATCTTTGCAGCTTCTTGTTTATCTTTTCCAAAAGAGATAACAGCAAGATTTTTAATTATCATATACTCAGGTGCACCATTGTGCATCACCTCATCTGTAGCATACTTTTGAAAATAGGCTTTATACTCCTGCATATACTTTTTTAGACCTCCTTCTAGGTCCGTATCTTCCATCACTAAGGGCGCTCTTTTTGTATAAGCAATGTGTTCTGGCACTAAAACACCACGTGAAGCGAAAGCTTTTAAATTATCCTGAGAAGCATAAAAAGAGGCTAAGGGAGTTTGATTAATATTTAAAGAAACATCGTATCCTTTGGCTGCAGAGAGAACTCTTGTAATTTTTGCAATATCACACTCACTATGAACATAACTTCTCTCAATTACTACGGCTGCATTTTCATTTAAATATTCTTCTGCCTTTGTAACTGCTTCTATCATTTTATTATAAGATTCCTGCGCACTCTCACCAAATGTAAAAATCCCATAATTATGTACAATTATCCCTCCGACATTTTTCCAATCAACATCTTTACTCATCGCATAAACAGCCTGAACCATATCCACACCAGGTGTCACATAATCAATTACAAGAAAATTCTCAAAAAGTTTTTGTATGGTTTCTTTTCCTGTTACTGCGTTTGAGAGTGTAAGAATAGCATCTGCATGCGTAAAATCAACAAATTTATAAGGAATAAGTGCATGTAAAAGAAACATACTCTCTTCTTTTTTCATCTTAGAGCTATCAAATTTTTCCTCTTTCACTAAAGAGAGAAGTTTTTCTAATTCCACACATAAAAAATCTTCTTTACGTAAACCATCACTCTTTTCTACATCCCCAATCATACATAAAGAGCTCTCATTCTCTAGTGATGTTTTTACAGACCAGCTACCCATTCCATGTAAAACAAGTTCACTCTCTTTTGCCAAAAGTTTTATAGTATACAAACGCAGGTCCAAATCATCCTTACATGCCGCTATCTTTTTTTCATCTAATAAATTTTTCATATTTCCCCATTTTTAAACCCTTTATTTTTTCTCGTTTTTATTCACTAAAAATAATTGTAAATAATATTTAAAGAAAAGATTATAGCAAATTAAAATAACTATACTATAATTCATTAAAATATTAAAAAAAAGACACCTATTATGAACTTACTTCTTGAAATTGAAAATGTCATTGAAAAGAATGGCTCTGACTTTGAGCTTTCCAAGCTTTTTAAACAGTATATAAAAGAGTATAAGGAGTCTCTTCCTTTACTCTTTGAAAAAAATCAGGGAAAAGACTTTTTAGTCCGCCATACAAAAAAGCTCGATTCCATCATAGAACTAATGTACAAAACAGTATTACGCCGCACCTTTGGGAACTACCTTCCTATGCGTAACTCCATTCCCATCGCCATTGTTGCCATGGGAAGCTATGGACGAGAACAACTCAGTGTTCACAGTGATATTGATCTACTCATTGTCTATAAAGATGTAGAGGGCTACAATACACAAGTCATCATAGAAAAACTCTTCTACCTTGCACTCGATGCAGGTATGAAACTTGGGCACCGTGTCCATGAAGTTAATGATCTCTTCACTGC
Organism: uncultured Sulfurimonas sp.; assembly: GCA_964427835.1. Taxonomy (GTDB): domain Bacteria; phylum Campylobacterota; class Campylobacteria; order Campylobacterales; family Sulfurimonadaceae; genus Sulfurimonas. The sequence goes on from CAYRVR010000055.1 coordinate 7,066, forward strand.
AAGTACAGAAGATGTTACCATTAAAACATCTCTTATGGAATCCCGTTTTATTACTGGTTCTACATTTGTATGGCATGCAACACAATCTATGCTCAATACAATCCGCCTCTACCAACAAAAAGAGTTTTTACTCGCAAAAATTACAGAAGCACAAAATAGACGCAAAAAGTATCCAAGTTCTATGCAGCCAAACATTAAAGAGAGTGTGGGAGGGCTTCGCGATTCTCACCTTATTTTTTGGGTCGCAAAGACAATTTATGGCATCAGTACAACAAAGCAACTCAGTGGTACGATATTTTCTGATGATGAGTATAAAGAGTACCGGATTGCTCTTGAACTTCTCTACCGTGTCCGTAGTGCCTTGCACCTCATTACAAACAAACATGAAGATACGCTGCGTTTAGAATATATTCCCGAGGTCAGTAAACTCCTTGGCTTTAAGGAACAAACAAAACTTGCAAGTAAAGTTCTTGAAGCGCAGTGGAAAATCAACCATTTTGTACAAATTTTTGTCAAAAAAATGGTAAGACCCTATATTTATGACAAAGAGCATATCGCTGCGTTTAGAAAAAATAGAATAGCAAAGGGAATCTATAAATTTAACTCCCGACTCTACGCCTCTTTTCATCTGCAAAAACAAAATATTGACACACTCTTAGAAATTTTACTCCAGACACAAGATAAACCCTACAAATACGATGCAGGCTTTCTCTACCAGTTCAGCCGTGCAGAGATTGCGTATCCGCTAGATTCTAGCACCTATAAACTTATACAAAAACTTTTTGCACGAGCACACATGGCACCATTTTTAAAACTTTTTTATGAAGCTGGTATTTTAAGTCTGCTTTTTCCAAACTTTAAAAAAGTGATGTTTTTACCACAATTTGACGGCTACCACCATTATCCTGTTGATATACACTCTATTAAATGTGTAGAGGCTGTTGAAAATATAAAAGAACCATTTTTGCAAGAGCTCTTTACATCATTATCACAAGAAGAGAAACTTCTACTCAAAATTGTTGTCTTTTTTCACGATAGCGGCAAAGGAAGGAAACAGGACCATTCAGAAGTCGGTGCGAAACTTGTTCTACAATTTATGAAACATCTGCATCTTGATGAAAATCTTACAAAACGGGCAGTCACACTTGTTAAACACCATATACTCATGAGTAATGTTGCCTTTAAAGAGAATATTCATAATGAAAAAACACTCTACAAATTCATGTCAAGTGTGGAAGATGATAAAAATTTGAAACTCCTTTATATTCTTACCTACGCCGATATAAGCGGTGTTGGAGGCGATGTTTATAACTCTTTTAACTCAAAACTACTCTATGACCTCTACCGCAATGCCCTTGAAGTTGCACAAAATAAGAACAGAATAACCGATGCAAAAAAAAGACTCATCATAGAATCTCGTGTGAAGAACTTGCCAGAGTTTAAAGAGCTTCCCTCTCTTTTACAAAAAAAACTCCTCCAAATTGAATCAAATCTCTTTTTCTTTAAACACACACCAGAAGACATTATACATATAGCAAAACTTGCACGTGCAACCAAAGAGTACAGTTTTCAAGTTAAAAATGATACTTCTCTTTCTATAGAAATTTTTCGACGTATTCCTCTTAACATTGGCTATTTACTTGCAACACTTGCTCATCTACAAGTTGGGTCTATGGAAATTTTCACTCTTTTTGATGACATAAAATACTTTAAAATTGAATTTATTCAAAATGTAGATGCAAATGTTTTAGTCGAAGTCCAAGACACTATTGATGCTGCGTTTGACATGGATAGAGAAGTTTTTCTTAAAAAAGTGCACATTAAAGAGAGTGAAATTAGCATCGACTGTGAGCATTCCCGTACACATGCACAGATCGCTATAAACACTACAAACCAAACAGGGCTCCTTGCCTACATTATGCATCAATTTGAATTGCTAGGAATAAACGTTGTTACAGCAAAAATACACTCAAGTAAATATAAAGTACGTGATAGCTTTTTAATAGACAAACAAAACAAAATATGCAATAATGTCGCAGAGATTTACAGATCATTATCTAACGATAAAAAATAAGGAACGTATATGTGTGGAATTGTAGGATATCTAGGCAAAAAAAATACAAAAGAAATTTTACTCAATGGATTAAAAGAGCTTGAGTACAGAGGGTATGATTCAGCAGGTATTGCCGTACTGAGTGATGGAAATTTTTCAAGCTATAAAGCCGTTGGAAAGCTCGTGAACCTTGAAGAAAAAACAAAAGATTTTATAACAGATACTTTTGCTGCCGGTATCGGTCACACGCGCTGGGCAACACATGGAAAACCAACAGAGCTCAATGCCCATCCACACATAGGTGAGAACTCTTATGTTGTTCATAATGGTATTATCGAAAACTATGCCAAATTAAAAAAAGAACTCCAAGCAGAAGGTGTAACATTTTTAAGCCAAACAGATACCGAAGTTATTGTCCACCAATTTGAAAAAAACCAAAAAAATGCACAAAACAGTTTTGAGGCATTTAAAAAAACTATTAGTGAACTTGAAGGCGCTTATGCCATTTTACTAGTAACAAAAGATCAGGAAGATACTATCTTTTTTGCAAAAAATGGCTCTCCTATGCTTATAGGAATCAATACGGAAAATGAAAAATATTTCGCCTCTTCAGATACTCCCCTTATAGGACAATGCAGTGATGTGAATTATTTTGAAGATGGTGATTATGGCTATGTAACTGCAGATGAAATTGTTATTTTCGATAAAAATGGCAAGCAAAAAGAGCCGCACTTTACAAAACTCTCTACAAACAAACTCTCCGCACAAAAAGATGGGTATAGATTTTTTATGGAAAAAGAGATTTATGAACAAAGCAGCGTTATAGCAGACACGCTCCTTGGACGTTTAAGTGAGGAGAGTGTTATTTTTGATGAAATAGATCCAAGCCTCTTTGATGGTATTGCTGAGATAAAACTCTGTGCATGCGGGACTTCCTACCACTCTGCCCTTACAGCCTCTTATATGTTTGAGAGACACTCTAAAATAAAAACTTCTGTAGAAGTTGCATCAGAATTCCGTTACCGTAATCCAATTATGACACCAGATACACTTTTTGTGGTTATTTCACAAAGTGGTGAGACAGCCGATACACTTGAAACACTTAAAATGGCAAAAAATGCAGGACTCAAAACAGTTGTAATCTGTAATGTAGATAACTCTTCAATGGTAAGAATTGCAGATGCTTCGATTTTAACACGCGCAGGAGTAGAAAAAGGTGTCGCTTCAACGAAAGCCTTTGCAACACAGGTAATCGTCTTTTGGATGCTTTCATTATACCTTGCTAAACGCAACAACACTATGTCAGGTGAAGAGATTGCACAAGAGATTGCAATACTCCGTGAAGTTCCAAGAAGTGTCGTTGTTGCAGATGCTATGCATGAACGTATTAAACGTTTATCAAAACGCTACTTGCATGGGCATGGTTTTTTCTTTATAGGACGGGATCTTTTCTATCCACTTGCACTTGAAGGTGCACTCAAACTCAAAGAGATTAGCTATCTTCATGCCGAAGGATACCCAAGTGGGGAGATGAAACATGGTCCTATCGCGCTAGCTGATCCTGAACTCTTTACAATTGCACTTCTTCCAGAGCATCTTTTGTATGACAAATCAAAAAGTAATGCAGAAGAGTTAAGTGCCCGTGATTCTACGATTTGTGCTATTAGTCCTATTGAGTTTGACAAAGCGGATGATTTTATTCAAACACACAAACAAAGCCACTATATGCTCGAATTTTTTGAAATGATGGTGGTTGTACAGCTTTTATCTCTTGAAATCTCTATACGTCTTGGAAATGATGTCGATATGCCGAGAAACCTTGCAAAAAGTGTTACGGTAGAGTAAAACAAATAAGTGTGATAAATATATCACACTTCTATTACATTTGTGTTATAAATTCATATAAAATTAATTTTCACTACGTTATGATAAGAAATTCTATTTTATAAGTGAAAATTATGACCACAAAAATCAAAACTTCATTTTATCGTTGCCTTAATGCTTCTTGGTCTTGGTGTTGCGACAATTCTAAACGTTGCACTCAACTTTCGAGAGTATAGTATAAAAAGTGCTGTAGAAAAAGCCAC
>CAYRVR010000056.1:0-10802 GCA_964427835.1 uncultured Sulfurimonas sp.
GTACTCTTCTGGTTCAGCGTAAAAGTATCCTTCTCGCTCAAACTGGAAGCGAACATCTGGTTTTTTATTAACAACAGCGGGCTCTATAAGGGCATTTTTTATGATTTTTAAAGAGTCTGGATTTAAGTCTTCCATGCCCTCTGGCATCTCTGTTTTGTAGAGTCTGTCGTAGAGTCTTACCTCTGCTATTTTTGCACTTTTTGCTTCTACCCATTGGATGGCGCTTTTTACTTTGATGCCACTTCTGTCGGAACCACTTTTAGAATCTTTGTAATACTCAGCTTTTATCTCTACAATCTCTCCATCTTCATTTTTGACAATCTCTTTAACTCGAATGATGTAGGCATGTTTCAGTCGTACTGGTTGCTCTGGCGTGAGGCGAAAGTAACCTTTTGGAGGATTTTCGCTGAAATCTTCTCTATCTATGTATATTTCGCGTGAAAATGGCAGTTTTCTTGAACCCTCTTTAGGAACATCATCAGGGTAGTAAGAGGCTTCTAACTCCTCACCATCTCCTTCATAATTTTCAATGGTTACTTTAAGTGGATGTAGTACTGCCATAACACGAGGCACTTTTTTGTTTAAATCATCACGGATGCAAAATTCAAGTTGTGCAACATCAACCATAGAGTTGGCTTTTGCAACACCTACTTGATCACAAAAAGCTAAAATAGACTCAGGCGTATAGCCTCTTCTTTTATACCCTGCAATCGTTGGCAGACGAGGGTCATCCCAACCACTTACAGCTTTACTCTCAACCAATTCTAAAAGCTTTCTTTTGCTCATTACAGTGTAGTTGATGTTAAGTCTTGCAAATTCATATTGGTAAGGTCGTGGTGGTTTGAGCTCCAAAGTGTCAAGTACCCAGTCATAAATCTCACGATTGTTCTCAAACTCAAGTGTACAAAAAGAGTGTGTCACTCCCTCAATATAGTCAGAGAGACAGTGTGCGAAATCATACATAGGGTAGATCGACCACTCATCGCCTGCTCGAAAATGTTCTACGCGTCGAATACGATAGAGTAGGGGGTCTCGCATCTTCATATTTGCTGCAGCCATATCTATTTTCGCTCGCAAGACATGCTCACCATCTGCAAACTCACCTTGTTTCATGCGTTCAAAAAGGTCTAAATTCTCCTCTACAGAGCGGTTGGCAAATTCGCTGCGTTTACCAGCTTGCGTGACAGTTCCACGGTACTCACGCATCGTCTCTTCATCAAGGCTGTCAACATAGGCTTTCCCCATTTTTATGAGCTCTTTTGCGTACTCGTAGAGTTTATGGAAATAGTCAGAAGTGTAGCGGACATCGCCATCCCAGCTAAAGCCAAGCCATCTTACAGCATCTTCTAGGGCTTGGACATATTTTGTATCTTCTTTGGTTGGATTGGTATCATCCATTCTAAGATTACAACGACCATTGTAATCTTTGGCAATACCAAAATTAAGAGCAATAGATTTTGCATGTCCAATATGTGGAAATCCATTTGGTTCTGGAGGGAATCTTGTAACTATCTCTTTATATTTTCCTGATTGTAAATCTTTCTCAACTATTGCACGTAAAAAATCTTTTTTTTTGCTCATTTACTAAACCTAATTAAAAGTTACACATGGTAGTTTGGTGCTTCTTGTGTGATGATAACATCATGCACATGAGACTCTTTCAGACCTGCTGAAGTAATCTCTACAAACTCTGATTTATCCCAGAATGCTTCGATGCTTTCACTTCCACAGTATCCCATAGAACTTCTAAGTCCACCCATCATTTGATGAACGATTCCTGCAATGCTTCCACGGAAAGGTACACGACCTTCAATCCCTTCTGGAACGAGTTTATCAGCTGCTGTTCCCTCTTGGAAATATCTGTCATTACTTCCTTTTTGCATCGCCCCAATACTTCCCATACCACGGTAAGATTTGTATTGACGCCCTTGGAACATGATTGTATCACCTGGTGACTCTTCAGTACCAGCTAAGAGGCTTCCTGCCATAACACAGCTTGCTCCTACTGCAAGTGCTTTTGCAATGTCACCAGAGTATTTAATACCACCATCCGCAATTACCGGTACACCATGTTTACGAGCAACTTGTGCACACTCATCAATCGCTGAAATCTGTGGTACACCAACACCTGCAACAATTCTTGTAGTACAGATAGATCCTGGTCCAATTCCAACTTTTACAGCATCCACACCAGCATCAATAAGTGCTTGTGTTGCTTCGCCTGTTGCAATATTTCCAGCGATCACATCAACTTCAAGATTCTCTTTAATGTTTCTAACAGTATCTAAAATACCTTTTGAGTGTCCATGTGCAGAGTCAAGTACAAGCACATCTGCTCCCGCATCTACAAGTGCTTTTGCTCTGTCCATTTGCCCAACACCGATAGCGGCACCAACAACCAAACGGCCAAAAGCATCTTTGTTAGAATCTGGATACTCAATGCGTTTTTTAATATCTTTAATAGTTACAAGACCCTTTAAAAATCCATCTTCATCAATGATAGGAAGTTTTTCAATCTTGTTTTTGTGCATAATATCGGCTGCTTCATCGAGGCTAATGCCTTTTTCTGCAGTGATAAGTGGCATTTTTGTCATTACTTCATCTGCACGCTTACGCATGTCCTTTTCAAAACGCATATCACGATTTGTAAGGATTCCAAGGAGTTTGTTGTGTCCATCAACAACAGGAACACCGGAGATTTTAAATTCATTCATAAGTGCTTCTGCATCTGCAAGTGTAGCGTCAGGATGTACATAAATTGGATCTATAATAATTCCACTTTCCGATTTTTTCACTTTTTTCACTTGTTGGCATTGCGTTTCAATGTCCATGTTCTTGTGAACAATACCAATTCCGCCAAGTCTTGCCATAGCAATAGCTGCACGATACTCAGTTACAGTGTCCATTGCAGCTGAGACCATAGGAATTTTAAGGCTGATGTTTCGAGTGAGTTTTGTCTCAAGTGAGACCTCTTTTGGAAGTACTTCGGAATATTGTGGTACTAAAAGTACATCTTCAAATGTAAGGGCGCGTTTACGAATTCTCATGGGTATCCTTTTGCAGAGTGGTTTAAAATTTTTGGATTATACCTCTTTTGGGGTTAAAAAGAGGTAAAATCTAGAAACATAATTTGAGAAAGAAAGATTATAATGACAACTAAACTAAATGGGAAGAGATGACTTTTAAAAACCCAGGGTTGGATTCCAAAAAGCTTTTGATTAATCCCTCTAAATCCAAGCCATAAGCCTAAAAATGCTTTTATACTAAGAGCTATTTGAAAGGTAGATGGCCCTGTTGGTGCAATTTTTCCAAAAACTTGAGAGAAGAGAAACATACCACTAGCAACTGCCACCATAAGAGCATAAGGAACAACTTTCCTTACATGTATCATAATGGCTTCTCTTGCTTTTGTGTATTCTTGAGGAGAGAGAGAAAGTTGCATTTTCGATAAAAATAATATATCTACAAACAGAAAACCACCATAAATAAAGACTGAGTAAATATGAATAGTATGAACGAGTGTATAAAGGATTATTTATCCTTTTTCTTTTGTGTTTTTCTAAAAAGGTGGTAGTTTTCAGCTTCTAGCATCTCTTCAACATATCCAACAACACATTTAGTACAATCTGTCCAGATTCCTGAAGGTAGTCGTACTTCAAGTTTTCCTTTCTCACGTAGTTTTATAATCTTTTTTGGAGATAAGACTTTTGTAACAGGAGCAAAATCAACATCTGTTAAATCTACATCATCTTTATAAAAACATGTCTGTTTTTTAAAGTTTCCCCAACCCGGAACACCATCTTCGGTGTATGGTACTTCATAACCATTTTTAAACTGAACCATTATTTTATAAAATGAATCCTCAAATACTGTAGTTATTTTCCCTTTTCCAAAGACCAGACCATATACTTTATCTTTCTCTTTTGCATCATCAAAATATGCCATTTGTATCTCCTTTTTTTTGTTGAAATAATAGTTAAATATTATTTCAATGAGGTTACATTATGCTTTGTAACCAACTTCTTGCTCTAGTGAAAGTGCGCCATCAAAAAGTGTCTGTTCATCATACGCTTTAGCGATAAGTTGTAGCCCCACAGGCATTCCTTCACCATTTTTCATAATTGGCAGTGAGAGTGCAGGCAAACCTGCAAGATTTACACTGATAGTGTAGAGGTCACTCAGGTACATATCCATCGGATTTGCAAGCTCACCAAATTTTGGTGCAACAGTCGGTGCAACCGGAGAGAGGATTAAATCAACCTCTTCAAAGATTTTATTGTACTCATCTTTAATCATGTGACGAGTTTTTTGTGCTTTTACATAGTATGCTTCATAATATCCACTTGAGAGTACAAAGTTTCCAAGTAAAATACGGCGTTTTACTTCATCACCAAAGCCCTCACTACGAGTATTGTAGTAAGTCTCTTCAAGGTTTTTGCCCTCAACACGGTTTCCATAACGGATGCCATCATAACGCCCTAAGTTTGTTGCCGCTTCTGCCGTTGCCGTGATGTAATATGCCGAGATGTCATATTTTGCATCCATCATCTCTTTTTCAACGATGGTATGGCCTTGTGCTTTGAGTGCTTCTATCGCTTTTGCATAGGCATCTTTTACATCTTGACTCGCATTTTCAATGTACTTTGGTACTATAGCAATAGTGAGTTTTCGCGCTGCGTTTAGGTGTGGCACAACTTTGTCATCTTTTTGTGCATTCGTAGAGTCTTTTGCATCACTTCCGCTAATGATGTCATACAAAATTGCTGCATCTTCTACATTTTGTGTCATTGGTCCAATCTGATCAAGACTTGAAGCATACGCACCCAAACCATAACGGCTCACACGACCATAAGTCGGTTTCATTCCAACTATACCACAAAACGCAGCAGGTTGGCGAATAGAACCACCCGTATCACTTCCAAGTGCTGCGATGGCAAGACCAGCGCCAACAGCAGCTGCACTTCCTCCAGAACTTCCACCTGGAACTCTATCGCTTGCGTGAGGATTTTGTGTTTTTCCATAAAAGCTAGACTCTGTTGTTGAGCCCATAGCAAACTCATCCATATTACAACGACCAAATGGAGCGAGACCTGCTTCTAGCATTTTTTCAATAACTGTTGCATTATAGGGTGCAATATAGCCTTGAAGGATTTTAGAAGCAGAAGTAACCGACCAATCTTTTACTTGAATATTGTCTTTTACAGCAATTGGAATACCTTCACCAACAGAGTTTACATCAATGTAAGCATTCAAATCTTTGTTTGCTTCTATTTTTGTTTTGAGTTCATCTTTAAATTTGTTAAGTTCATCTTTGCTTAAGCTCAGAGCTTCTTTTAATGTAATCACTGATTTTCCTATCTATTTAAATTTTTTCACAAGCAAAATGCCAATGGCAATAACAACAAATATAAGAGCAACACTTACTCCTATAAATGGTAAGCTGACAGGTTCGCTAAAATTAGGCACCTACAACTTCCTCACATCTTTTACAAACTGTATCTTCGGCATCTGATTGGTATTTCCAACATCTTGGGCATTTATGTTTCGTTGCTTTTGCGATGCTAAACATATCTTCATCCACTTTAAAACTGCCGATGATATCCTCTTCTGGTTTGTCTTCTAAAATACCAGAAACAACAAACCAATCTTCTGCATCGATGCGTGCCATATCAAGGGTTGTTTTGGACTCAGTGTAGATAACAAGTTCAAGTGTAGATTTGATGATTTTCTCTTTTTTGAGTTTATCAACCTCTGCACCAAAACCTTCACGCGCTTTTACCATATACTCTGCATCAAAAGGAGCATCAACACGCTCAAGTGCTGCGTAAGTCATATCAAAAATGTCTTCGGCATCTTCTTTAATGATAGCAGGAGCATTCTCTACAATCTCATCTGCTGTATAGGTTAAAATCGGAGCCATAAGTGTAAGAAGTGTTTTTGTAATCATAGCCATAGCACTTTGACTTGCACGACGACGGTTGGAGTCTTGAGCATTACAGTAGAGATTGTCTTTTGTCATGTCTATGTACATTCCACTTAGTTCATTAACGATGAAGTTATTGAGTGTACTCATACCATTTACAAAATTGTATTCGCTAAATTGTTTGTGTACTTCGGCTAGAACATCACAGGCAACACTTAAAATCCACTTGTCTAAATCTCCCATTGCTTCCACTGGCGTGAGCGTTTCAAGGTCGTTGATATTCGCAAGCATAATTCTAAAGGTATTTCTGAGTTTTCTATAGCTCTCAGCAGTCTGTTTTAAGATTCCTTGAGAGATTTTCAGATCACCTTGATAATCCGATGAAGCAACCCATAGACGAAGAATTTCACTTCCATACTCTTTGAGCACTTTTTCAGGTGCGATAACATTGCCTTTTGATTTAGACATCTTCTCACCCTTTTCATCAACGGTAAAGCCGTGAGTCAGTACCCCTTTATACGGTGCTTTATGTTGCACGGCAGAAGATAAAAAGAGTGATGATTGGAACCATCCACGGTGTTGGTCACTTCCTTCTACATACAAGTCTGCTGGATACTCTCCTGCATCATAGTTACGAGATTTAAGCACAGAGTTCCAAGTTGAACCACTATCAAACCAAACATCTAAAATATCATTGACTTTTTCTAGCTCTTCTGGTTTGTATTGACATCCAGGGTAGAGTAGTTGCGCAATGTCCATAGAGTACCATGCATCACTTCCTTGCATCTCAAAAATCATCGCTACAAAGTTGAGCACTTTTTCATCTAAAAGCACTTCACCAGTTGCTTTAACTCTAAAAAATGCGATAGGCACACCCCAGTCTCTTTGGCGTGAGATACACCAGTCAGGGCGATTTTCCACCATAGAAGTCAGACGATTGCGTCCAGTCTCTGGGATGAATTTTGTTTTTTCTACTTCGCTAAGTGCTATCTCACGCAAGGTTTTACTCTCGCCTTCAGGTGTTCCATCAACAGAGATAAACCACTGTTTTGTAGCACGGTAAATGAGTGGCGTATGACTTCTCCAGCAGTGTGGATAAGAGTGAACAAATTTCTCTACTTTAAGTACAGCATCACCCATAAGATCAATAATATCGTCATTTGATTTAAAAATATGGCGACCAAGAAAATCTTCAGCATTTGGGATGAGTTTTTCTCGCACGATTGTGTTGTCATAACATCCGGTTTCATCCACAGGCATGATAACATCAAGGTCATAAACAAGTCCGACACGGTAGTCATCTTCACCATGTCCTGGAGCTGTATGGACACATCCTGTACCATTTTCAATGAGAACATGCTCTCCTAAAACAAGACGAGATTCTCTCCCGTTAAGAGGGTTAATAGCGATGAGGTTTTCAAGCTCTTTTGCTGCAAACTCTTTCGCAATTGTTCCACTAACAACACCACTCTCAACAAGAGAGTTTAAAAGCTCTTTTGCAACGATGTAACCATCAGTTGTAAGAACATAAATCTCATTTGGATTGAGTGAAATACCGGTATTTGCCGGAATAGTCCATGGTGTAGTTGTCCAGATAACAGGAGCTGCTTTACCACTGATGCCAAGTTTTTCTTTTGCCTCATCACTCAGTTCAAAAGCGATGAAGATAGAGTAATCTTCTTTATCTTCATACTCCACTTCAGCTTCAGCGAGTGCAGTTCTCTCAGCCCACGACCAAAAAACAGGTTTGCTTCGCTCGATTAAAAGCCCTTTTTTTGCAACATCACAAAGCGTTCTAAAGATGTTTGCTTCAAAACGGTAATCCATTGTTACATATGGCTTTTCCCAATCTGCAATAATTCCAAGTGTTTTAAATTCGCTTCTTTGGATATCTACAAATTTTGCAGCGTGCTCACGGCAGAGTTTACGAATTTCAGCAGTTTCTAGTTGCTCTTTTTTCTGTTTTCCACCAAGTTTTTTCTCTACCTGTTGTTCGATTGGAAGTCCGTGACAATCCCAACCTGGAGTAAAACGGACAGATTTGCCATTAAAGTAGTTATGTTTAATAATAATATCTTTGAGCACTTTATTGAGTGCATGACCAATGTGAATATGCCCATTTGCATAAGGAGGTCCATCATGGAGTGTAAAACTCTCGGCACCTCTACGATTGTTTTTCATTTTAGAATAAACTTTTTTCTCATCCCAAGCAGCATATCGCTTTGGTTCATTGTTTATAAGATTGCCTCTCATGGCGAACGTAGTCGTTGGTAAAAGTAGTGTGTCTTTGTAGTCCATTGAAACCTCAAAATATTATTATAAAGTTTTGCATTGTATCTTTTATGTGTTTAAAAGCTGATAAAACTGCTATAATAAGCAAACTAAATCGTTGAGAAGAGGGCAGTAAAGCTATGAAAAAACATCTTATTTTTATTGGGAACAAGTTTACGCATAATGTTCCTTTACAAGAGTATATTTTAAGGAATGCACAAAGACAACTTGGCTTTATTGATAAAATAAGTTTTTTTAAAGATGATGATACTGCATGGTTCTTGTATTTGCAAGAGGAGCTAAACGCAGCGCAGAAACTTCTCATCGTTACTTCAAAACAGAACTTTTCTACAGTTGGAAAAGTCCTTTGTACTGCAACAAATGATAGCCAAATACTCCGCGATGGTATGCTTATTCCCCAAAAAGCATCATTATATGAGCCGAGGAGTTATTTACTTGAAAATAGCAAAAATTTTGTAAATGTTCTCCAAATGGACGAGGGAGAAAAAATACCGGAAATTCTTTTTGTCCATGAAGAGATTAAAGGTGTGATACATATATTTGAAGAAGACAAAGAGACAATCATTAATATTTTAACACCTATTGCACAAATGTATGAAGTCCATTTTGATATTACTCAAATAGTAGAAGGGTGGCAACGTGTAGATGTTTACAGTAAAAAGTATGGTGATATTACAAAGTTTATAGAAGCTTCAAAGAAGTTGCTGCCTAAAAAACTTATAGCTTCTTCAAATATTATAGAGTATATCATCAGCAGACTCTCTCATGTTTCAAAAAAAGTAACATTTGCAGAGAGTTGCACAGGTGGACTGTTGGCGTACTACTTTACAAAAAATAATGGCGCTTCAAATATTCTTGAGGGTTCTTTGGTGACTTATTCAAATGGATTGAAAGAAAATTGGCTTGCGGTTGATCATAATGTATTGGAGCAAAATGGTGCGGTAAGTGCTGAAGTTGTTGCAGAGATGAGTGATGGTGCATTAAATGTAAGTGGAGCAGATTATGCACTTAGTATAAGTGGTATTGCAGGGGATAGTGGTGGAACAGATGAGAAACCTGTAGGTACAGTATATATAGGCGCTCGATCTCAAACGCAGCATGTTCAAAGGCATTATCATTTTAATGGTGATAGAAATTATGTGCAGCATCAAAGTGCATTAATGGCGATAAAAATGCTTTTATTGCTAGATAGAGAGACCTTTTTTTAAATTCTTTAGCAAATATCTTGACATATAAAACATTTTTGTCTATAATTTCGGCCTCTTAACAATTAAGAGGAAATGTCTTGTTAGCTCAGCTGGTAGAGCACGTCACTTTTAATGATGTGGCCGATGGTTCGAATCCATCACAGGACACCATTTTAGACACAGATGCGGTGGTAGTTCAGTTGGTTAGAATACCTGCCTGTCACGCAGGGGGTCGTGGGTTCGAGCCCCATCCACCGCGCCATTTTGTGTTTATATGGGCGCTTAGCTCAGTTGGTAGAGCGCTACCCTTACAAGGTAGATGTCACTGGTTCGAGTCCAGTAGTGCCCACCATGTTAACCCTTTGTTAATGAAAGTGACCCTTTCGTCTAGTGGCCAAGGACACTATCACTTCATGGTAGTAACAGAGGTTCAAATCCTTTAGGGGTCGCCATTTAGGTGTTTTTATTCCCATTTTATGGGCGCTTAGCTCAGTTGGTAGAGCGCTACCCTTACAAGGTAGATGTCACTGGTTCGAGTCCAGTAGTGCCCACCATTTTTTGATTATTTGCACTCAAAATTTCAGCTCACGTACTAGAGTACGCTTCGCTAAAATTTTTAGCACAACTAATGCAAAAAGCATAATTTTCGGTTGCGGTGGTAGTTCAGTTGGTTAGAATACCTGCCTGTCACGCAGGGGGTCGTGGGTTCGAGCCCCATCCACCGCGCCACTTTTCTATATTTCTTCAACAAAATATCCTTTAATCCATACCAATATTGTACTAAAGTCCAATAGTAAAAAAAATCCTATTCCTTTATAATAGCTCCAATAAAAATATTTGAGGAGTTTTTTATGGCAAAGGTTATTGCAACGGTATCAAGTCTTGATGGCGGAAAGTTTTATGCAAAAGGTTCCGATGGATCGGTACGAGAATTACGTGAAGGCGATAAAATATACGAGGGTGAACTCGTAGTAGGTGATAGCTCAAATAGCCCACGCGATAGTATGATTCTTATTCTTCAAGATGGTACTGATATGGTTATTTTAGCCAATCAAGAGCAACTTTTTGATACCTCCTTATCTCCTGAAATATTTTCGATGGATGAAACAGTTACAAGTAGTGATTCTATAGAAGCACTTTTGAATGATGTGACAAATGAAAATTTTAATGAAGAGGATATTGATACATCTTCAGGAGAAATCGCTGATAGTATTCCCGTAAGTAGTGATGATAATGCAGATTTTGATACAATTGATGCAACGTACAATACTATTAATGCTACTTTACGAGATACAGAAATTACTGCTGAAAGTGGTAAAACACCAACCCTACAAGATATCCCACAAGATATTAATCAAGATCATCTCCTTCAAATCCTCTCAAATGCACAACAAAACGTA
>CAYRVR010000057.1:0-10546 GCA_964427835.1 uncultured Sulfurimonas sp.
AAGAGAAGGAATATGTGTTCCGTAGATAAAACGCTCAAAGAGAATGAGCCAAGCAGCATTTTTTCCAAACCAATGTTCGATTTTTTCTAAATGGTGTTTATAATGCTGCAACCACATCTCAACTCTATTTGAAGCATATTTTCCAAGCAAAAAGAGTGAAACATCTCCAAGAAATGCCCCACTACTAGCAATCAAAACAACCCATAGAAAATCAAACGAGCCATTTTTACTCATGACACCCGCAAGAGTGACACCAATCTCTCCCTCAAATACACTCCAAATATAGAGTATGGTATAAGAAAAATGGTGTATCAAAAAATCAGTTATCATGGATCGCTCCTTGAACTATTCAAACGCCTCTTCTATTTTTTCAATAGGATTTGTTTTTTTATTACCTTTATCAAATATATAGGCATACATTGGTACATACACAAGTGTTAAGAGTGTACCTACTAAAAGCCCACCTATTGCCACATCAGCTAAAGGACTTAAACGCTCAAGTCCTACAGCTTGCTCAAGAGCAATCGGCACCATACCTGCTATCGTTCCAAACGCAGTCATCATAACTGGTCTAAAACGGACACGTACAGCCTCTTGTGCACTCTCAAATGGTGTCTCACCTTTTTCTCTATATGACTGGTAAAAATCAATCAAGAGTACCGCATTTTTAATGATAATCCCAAAAAGAAGTAAAATACCTAAAAGACTTGGCATACAACTTGGTTTTCCAAAAAGTAACATTCCCCATGCCGCCCCAATGAGTGAAAGAGGCAGAACAACAATCATAATAAATGCCATACGTACAGATTTATAAATAGCAATCAAAGCCATAAATAAAATGACAACACCCAAACCTATCGCTTTTAACATTCTTTTAAAACTATCGTTTATTTGCGCAATATCACCCGTTTGATCCACTTGAATATCACCAAGATTTGCACCTTTGAGTGCTGCTAGCGTATCATCTGTCAAGTGAGTCACCGGTCGTTTTGCTCTGTAACCGTTCACATCTATTGAGTAGAGCATTTTATCTCTTTCTATTTTTGCAAAGGTCAAATGACGTTTGAGTTTTGCAATTGCTGAGAGAGGAATTTCTCCTGTTGGTGTTGCTATAGGCAGGAGTCGTAATGTCTCTATATTTTGTGCAAATTTTCCTTTTAAATAGAGTCTTACAAATTGTGTATTCATGCTTGCAAGGTTTGCATTAAGACCTATGATTTGCCCTTTTAATGGAATCTGCATAGCAATTTGGTATGGAGTGATGCCATAACTGAGTGCCTTATTTTCATCAATATCAAGTTCAATCTCTGTAAAATCTTTATCCCAACTTGTACTCACAGATGTCAAACCATGAACCTTTTGCATCGCTTGTTGGACTTCATGTGATTTATCGGCAAGTCCTTCCACATACGGAGAACTCAGACGTGTATCTACAGTTGCTTTAATGCTTGAGAGTGCTGTTGCACCAAAATCAAAAACATCGTTGCGTTTAATACCCTCGATATGAGAAATTTTATCGCGTATGATATCTTCAAGTTGCCACATTGTCTGTTTTCTCTCAAAACGGTTCACTGCGTTTATGGTAATTGTTGCTTCTGAAGGTAAGTCACCGCTACCAAGACTCAGTACTCCGGGTTCTGTACCAAAGGCTACTGAACTCATTTTTACCCATTTTTGTTGTTGTAACCATGCTAAAAGTGGTTTTATTTTCTTCTCAGCACTCTCTACTGTTTCATTAGAACTAAATCCAATCTGTGCTTTAATGATTCCCGTATCCATCGGTGGCATTGCATCTTTTCCAATGGTAGGCATAATATTTTTCATACTTAAAACTAAAATAACAATCACACCCATTGTAAGCATCATTCTGCGTAAAAACCAAAACTTTCCGTTTGAGAATCTGATAATGCCTACATACGGAGCAACCAAACGCCCAACAGTGTTTTGATAAAATGCTTCAAAATATCCCTCTACTTTCGTTTTACCCACACCATTTTTATAGAGCCATTTAGAGAGTGACGGTATAAAAGTAATAGATAAAAACCATGAAACAAGTAAAGCAATGATGAGCGTTTCAATCAATGGCTTAAATATCTTCTCAGGAAATCCACCAACAAACATCAATGGAAATAAAATTGCTATAGTCGCAACAGTCCCAGCAAAGACAGGTGAGAGTACCTCTTTTGTACCATGCGTGATGGCATCTTCAAGTTTTTCATGCCCTTCGTTGAGGTGACGCTCAATATTTTCTAAAACAACAACCGCATCATCGGTCAGCATTCCAAGTGCTAAAATAATCGCCGTATAGACAACAATGTTAAGTTCCCCACCCGTAAGCCAAATAATTGCCATCGTAGCAAAGAAAACCATAGGAATGGAAAAACCAGCAGCAACAATTGCACGGAAGTTTCCAAGAAAGAGCATAATGACTAAAAGCGTATATATGACCGCATCGCGCAGAGCTTCAAGCATATTACTATTTGCCTGCTCGATCAAATCTCTTTGTGTATCACTAATTTCAAAGTGAATATTTGGATACTTTTGTTCTAAAATTTTCATCTCTTTACGTGCTGCTTTACTCACATCTAGGACACTACCACCCGGTGCACGTTGCACAGCTAGAGCAATAGCATCTTTGCCATTTCCAATGTAACCACTTGTACGTTTTTTATACGACCATTTTACATTGGCAATATCACTTAAACGGACATTTGGCATAATTTGCAGTTGTTTGAGTTTTGCAACATTGTCTTTTTCACCATAAAAAGTAACTGTGTAAAAGCTATTGTCACCCTTTACAAAACCTATTGGAATATCACGGTTAAGTGCACCAATTGCTTTTGTAATTGTCTCAAAATTGACACCGTATCTTTTTGCTTTAAATGGATCCACTTCAATATCTATAGCACTTTGATACCCACCAAAGACCTCAACATTTCCTATCTTTTCATTACTCAAAAGTGTCGGTTTTATAAAACTGTCTGCAATTTTGCGAATATCTGCAAGCGTTACACTTTTATTTTTAGGACTCAGTGCAATAACATCAACAGGAAGTGTAAAATCTCCTGCTGTGTATATTGCCGGATTTGTTCCAGCCGGTAATTTTGCTTTTGCAATGCTCAGAGCATTTGCCACATCAACAGCCGCTGCGTTTAGACCTTTTTTGTAACCAAAATCTGCCTTTACTATAGAAAAACCAGCGACATTCACACTGCTTACATCTGTAACAAGTCCAAGACGAGAGATCTCTTGCTCAATTGGCTTAGAGACTGTAGAAGCAGCTACTTGTGCCGTTGCTCCGGGTACTTGTGTGATGACAATGACCTCAGGTGGATTGGCATCAGGAAAGAGATTTTTCGGTAAAGTTACAAGGGCAATAATACCCATAATAAAAAATGCCGCTATTATGGAGTAGAGCAAATAGGGACGTTTATAGAAAAAATCAAACATAATTTATTCCTTTACCTTTAGCGCATAACCACTCACGAGTTTCAGTAAAATATCTTGTTTTTCTACAACAACTTTTTTCCCTTGCAAATCATCAGAAACGACCATTCCCTGCTGTGCACTTTGTAAAACATGCACCTCTTGTGGGATAGCTTTGTTTTTATCTATGACAAGCACATAACTTTTTCCATCTTTGTTAAGCACTGCATCAAATGGTAAAAGCACTCCTTTTGCGTTAAAGACAACAACGGATACTTCTACTCTGTCGCCACTCGTTAAGTTTTCATTGTTACCTGTATAAACTTTATACTCAGCCAATCCATGGTACGTGCTTCCAAGGGCAACTGCCGGATAACTTTTTTTATGGAAGATAACACCTTGTATAGGTAAGTCTGTTGGAATACGCACTAAAAGGTAAAAGCCGTTTTTAGAGCTAATAGATACAAGTGGTTTTCCTGGAGCGCTCACGGCACCACTGTTTACAAAAGTTTTTGCGATAACACCATTGACCGGAGAGACGATTTTTGCATAAGAGAGGTTGTTTTGCAACTCTATCTCTTTTTGTTTGAGATCACCAAGTTTTGCCTGTGTACTTGCAATCATAGTCGATTCTTTTTGAGACTCTTCTATGGAAGCACCCTGTACTTTTAAAAGTTCTAATGTTCTTGTATGGGTATCTTCAAGGTTTTTCAGAGCAATTTGTGTTGCCTTGATTTGTTGTTCTACGCTCGAAAGATTTGCCACAATACTTGTCGTATCTAAAGAGACAATGACCTCACCTTTTTTTACGCGTGAACCACTTGGCTTAATGCTTTGTACCCTTGCTGCAATTCTTGCAGAGAGTTGGACATCTTTGTCATTTTGCACATCAGCCAAATACGGCAATGTCAATGTAACATGCGAAAATTTTGGGCTCATTTGCGAGACTACTATAGGGTAAATTTTAGCCTGTGGTAAGCCAGCATCCTTGGCACGTGCCTCTTTAATCTTTTTGACACCTGCTACACCTAAACCTGCAACTACGACAACACCGATTGCTATTTTTACATACTTATTCATTGAACTATCTCCTCTATATTATCTGCGTAAATTACGGCTAACTCCATAAGTGTTTGCCATTTTTGTGCTTTTGCTTGGTAGTATTTTGCTTTTGCACTGACTACTTCATCTTCATATCTCAAATACTCTTCAGTAGAGAGTCTTCCATTTTTATAATTCACCTTCGCTATACGCAAAAGCTTTTGTTTGTTCTCTATACTTTTATATGTCAGTTTAATGGAGTTATCAAGAAGAGGCAAAGAGGCATTGAGCATATCTGCTTTTGCTTGGAGTTCATCTTGCAACTTTTGCAGTGCAATTCTATTTGCATCCAACTCAATTTTTGATTTTTTCAAAGAATCATACTGTGAAACAGCTAGGAGTGGTATATTTATAACTACACCAACATCTCCATAGGCTTCATTAATATTTTTAGAGTTATTATAAGACGTAGCAGTTGAGAACATATAGCTTCCATGTGCTACAACAGAGGGATAAAGCTTCTCTTTTTCTGCTTTTACACCAAATTCTGAAGCTTTTATCTTCTCTTGCATTGGACGCAAAGAAGCAAAATCATTTTTCTCGATAGGCTGCGTTTGCTTCATCTCTATAGGCGATTTTAAACGGACGCCACTCACCGCTTCAATAGAACTAATGAGTTTTTTACTCTCTAAATCTATACTATTTTTTGCTATGCTTACTTGATTGAGGCTATCTTCTATTTTATATAAAGCAGATTCTGCCAAACGGCCATTGTTTACTTTTATTTTTACTGTTTTAAGTGTCTCTTGGAGTGATTTCTCTTTAAGATCCAAAGATTTTTTGAGTGCATTTAAGTAGAGTAAATTTGCATTACTTCCTACAATGAGTGCCTCATTTTTTATAAGATTTATCTTTTTGTTTGCCCGTGCACTTTTTTGTAAAGCTTCTGCTTTATCTACCATAGAATAAATTGACTTCACAAAAATAGGCATAGTAAAGTTTGCACCAGCCTTATATATATTGTAGCTAAAAGGCTGCGTTTGGTTATTTTGAACAAGTCCTACAAGCTTATCAGGAGGGACGGGAACCATTCCCGTTGGGGTTGAGTAATTATCATAGCTTGCAACCAAATTCACACTTGGATAGAGTTGTGAAGTCACCTGTGATGCACCCACTTGGGCACGTTTTACTGCCATCTCATCTACTTTTGTTTGTGAATGATGCTTCAGTGCATCAAAAAGTTCGGGTATAGTCTGTGCACTTAGCAGGTAGGGAATACTAAACGCAAGCAATATTTTTTTCATTCTCACACTCCAACATTAATTTTATTTTCATAGCTATATACTCAGCTATATCTTCTATTGCACAATTACTACAGGTATTTAAATCTGGTTCAATAGTGGCTGCTTTTTTTCGTAAATCTTTTGTCGTAACAAGCAGATTAATCGTTCCCACAATCATAAAATGTATAATCATCGGCTCTACTTTATGAAAAAGTCCCTGCTTCTCACCTTGTGCGAGTATTTCACTCAGTAGTGTAAAAAGCTTACGCATACTTGTAAACATCATCTCAGGTAAATGCGCACCACTGTCACTAAGCTCACGTAGCAGTAAAGCAGGCAAGTAAGGGTGTTCATACGAATACGTCGCATAAGTTTTGATAAAAGCTTCCAAATCAGCCAAAGGGGAAATGCAGCATTTTTTACTTGTCAATATCTCTGTGTGGATTGCCTCAAGGACACTCTCCATCACAGCGCTGTAGAGCCCTGCTTTGTTTTTAAAGTAGTAAAAAATCATAGCCTTTGTAACGCCACAATCTTTAGCAATATCATCAGCCGTTGTTGCATCGTAGCCATTTTTGGAAAACAAAAGCATCGCACTTTGCAGTATACGCGCTTTTGTCGCCTCGGCATCTCTTTTTTGTTTTGCCATATTTTTAGAGAAGCTCTCTAGCTCTCAAGTGTGTCAAAAGCTGTTTTAGCACTTCCCATTACAGCACTTGAGTGACCATGTTTTACAATTTTTACAAGAAAAGCAATCTCCTCTTTTGTTGCACCCATTTTTTTAAGCATACGTGTTTGCTCCATGATACACTCATCACTTCCTAATGTAATAGAAACTGCAAGTAGAAGCATCATAGATGTTTTCGCATCAAGAGGATTGTTTGGTGATTGTACACTTGCTTGTGAACTCATTGCTTGTTCTACTAAAAAAGCAGGATCAATCGCCTTTGCACTATTTAAAGAAGCCGGTAATGCTCCCATCTTTTCTATCATCATTTTTTCAACTTGTTCTGGTGTTGGTACTTTCATCTTTTATCCTTGTTTTTAATTAACTAACTAGATGGTTAATTATAGCAAAAAAAAGATAAATTTAGCAACTCTAAGTCTATTAAGTTAATACAAAAAACAATTTCGATAGAATTTATCTATGAATAAACAGATAAAAAGTAAAGTCAAACAGATACTCACATCTAATATTCCCTTTAGCGATAAGCTCTCTTATCGCAAAACAATTCTACTCAATGCCATGCTGATATTTTTAGTAATTGTTTTACTTTTTTTAACTATTTTTAATCTCATAACATTTAATCATTACATGGTTGCACTATTTGATTTTCTAGCATTTTTTTTCACACTACGGACTTTAAGTGACTTTAAACGCAACAACAATATAGAAAGAACATCCATATTTACAACTATTATTATAGACACACTGCTCATACTCTTTGTCTCTAATCATGGACAATCACATCTAGGAATTATCTGGCTTATTTTTGTACCATTTATAAATATTTTACTTAATGGAAAAAATATCGGTCTTATTCTTAGTCTCATCATTTACTCATATTTTTACTATCTTGGCTACAAAGGCATAGGTGTCTGGAATGATGGCTATTGGAGCAGTGTAGACCTTATAAGACTTATACTTGCAACTTCTATACTTACTATTCTTGTATATCTTCTTGAATCTATTAGTGAACAAGCCGATAAAGAATTAAAAAAAATCCGTTTGCATGAAAAAAACATCCTCAAAAAATTAAATACACAAGCCACAACAGATGATTTAACTAAAATGTATAACCGTAGATATTTCGCGACTATTACACCCTCCATCATAAACGCAGCAAGACGTGAGAATGAATATATTACATTTTTCATTATAGATATAGACTTTTTTAAAAACTATAATGATTATTATGGGCACCAAGCAGGAGATGAAGCACTCCAAAAAGTAGCACAAGCCCTCATTGAGTTTATGCACAGACGAAATGATTTTGTTTTTAGACTCGGAGGAGAAGAGTTTGCAGGGCTTATAAATTCAACAAATGTTAGCGAAACCCACGAATGGCTTGCAACACTTTTACAGAAAGTCGATTCTTTAAAAATAGAACATTGTAAAACAACATTAGATAAAAAATTCCTCACCATCAGTTGCGGTGCATTTACAACAAAAGCAAACCAAAATACAGATATTAATATGCTTTATAAAATGGGTGACAAAGCGCTCTACCAGGCAAAAGAAAGTGGACGGAATAAAATTGTTTTTATAACACAAGAACATGAGTAAATAAATTTTTTTATTTACTCATAAATCTAGCTATCACACAACTCTTTTTCAATAACGGGTAAAAGCTCTTTCTCAATCAGTGCAAGCGTTTTTTCATACTCCTCAAACTCTTTACCACTTGGATCTTCAAAACCTATGTGCATTGTTTTTACAGCCTTAGGAAAAACTGGACAACTCTCTTTTGCAGCATCACATACTGTTATAATCAGATCAAAAGGAGTATTTAATACCGTTTCTATCACCTTTGAGTGGTATTCATCTCTCCAATAACCTTTACTCTCAAGAAGAGCTTGTGCATTTGGATTTACTTTACCACTTGCTTTAACGCCCGAGCTTTGTGCCTCAACACACTCCCCTAGTTTTGCATTTATAACTGCCTCACCCATAATGGAACGACAACTATTCCCTGTACAGAGTATTAAAACCTGTTTTTTCATTACTTCATCCTTTTTAAAGCGTATTATAGCATATTATATCAATATATCTTGATTTATAGAATAATCATACTTAAAATCAAAACAACACCTATACCTGCAACAAATAATGCAAGAAATAAATAGATATTTTTGTCAGTATCTATCTCTTTGTTTTCAAGATGTTTAATCCAGTTAACATAGTAGCGATAGGTGTAAATTGCAAGTAAAACTCCAACAAATACAATGGTAATACCTAAATAATTATAAAAATCTATATGATTTAATTGTGGAATTTTTTCATGTGTCTTTCCTTTTATTTCAGCAGCGATAATATGCAAGAAAAGTTCAAATTTTTCCACAATAAAACCTAAAATAATGAGAGATATAGCCGTTCCTATAAGTGCAGTAGTTGCACGTTCAACTGCCATAAGATCTTTCGGATCAATTTGACTTTTTTTTACTTCCATATAGAACCTATCCTTTTTGTTACTCATTTGTTTTATTAACGTAATTCGTTCTATAATTATAATCTAAATTTAAAAAGAAGGAAACAACAATGGTTGATTTTATACAAAAAGCGATGGATTGGGTTTTAGAAAAAGAGGACGAAGTAGCAAAAAAATGTGCTGTAAATCCGGATGATGTTGAAAAACAGATAAAAATGCTTGAAGAAAAAAGAGAACAACTTAGAAAAAAATACGAAGATGAAGATGCAAAAATGCAACATATTTTGAGTAGATTATCTATCATTAAAGCTGACGCTAGTAAGTGTCACAAATAATTTTTGAGGGTTCTAAACCCTCTTTCTAACATTCTATGAAAATTATACAAAAACTCAGTACAACACTTTTATCTACATTAAAAAGTCTTCAAATGATTGCACCTATGCTCTTTGGCGTTATTGGCTTAGTTGGACTTTTTGAAACTTTTATTACTCCAGATATGCTACATGTCCTCTTTACAAAACATGCTTTACATGATACATTCATAGGAACACTTGCAGGAGCCATCTCTGTTGGACAGCCATTTTTAAGCTATATCATTGGAGGAGAACTTCTTAAAGAAGGTATCTCTTTTTATGCTGTTACTGCGTTTATATTATCTTTTGTTACATTAGGAATTATCCAACTTCCACTTGAACTTTCCATATTTGGCGCACGTTTTACAATTTGGCGTAATATTCTGAGTATTTTATTTGCTTTTATTGTTGCATGGCTTACTACTATAACAATTCATTTTTTGAATACAATACTAGCATGAGAGAGAAAAAAATATCTAAAAATAAAAGTGGTATAGTCATGCTCACTCTTGTTATATTTCTCTATGCAACTCTCTACTTTTTCCATCCGCAAAAAACACTCCATGCTCTGGATGCAAGCTTAGATGTTTTAAAGATGATAGCCCCTATCTTACTCATTGTCTTTTTCCTTATGGCACTTTTAAACAGTTTTATAGATGAAAAAAGCATCGCAAAACATCTTGGAGAAGATAGCGGTGTAAAAGGATGGTTAATAGCACTCGTTGGAGGAATTCTCAGCCATGGACCCGGCTACATTTGGTACCCAATGCTCCAAGAGTTGCGTGAGAAAGGTGCACTTGACGGACTTATTGTTGCCTTTATCTATGCACGAAGTATCAAGTTACCATGGCTACCACTTATGATAAGTTATTTTGGTATAACCTTTACAATTGTATTAAGTGCTTACGTTATTTTAGCCGCCATCATACAGGGTCTCATTACAAATAAAATACTGCAACGCCCATCAGTTACTACTTCGCCTTAAGAAATTCAGCAACTGCTTCTTCAAGTGGTATCATATACATAAGTGCAGGACCACCATGCATTAAGACAGCTTGCATACCCGCTTCAATAATCTCTTGCTCTGTTGCTCCATTTGTAAGTGCCTCTTTTACATGTAAAGATATACACCATTCACACTGTGCAGCAACAGCCAAAGCAATATTAATAAGATTTTTTTGTTTTGCTTGAAGTTCACCTTCAACTTCTACAGCTTCAGAAAACTTTTTAAAAGCTTCAATCTCTTTTGGTACCTGCTTTTGTAAGCGTCCAAGTAACTTTTGTATGTCATAAA
>CAYRVR010000058.1:0-10530 GCA_964427835.1 uncultured Sulfurimonas sp.
ATAAACACAGAAACTATTAAGTTCTAATTTCTTATAATACTTGTACTTTACATTTAAGGGGTAAATATGAAAAAGTTATTAGTTAGTTTAGCAGCAGTGGCTGCTTTGAGTTCAGTTGCATTTGCAGGTGTAAATAGTCAAACAGGTTGTGGTCTTGGTTCTATGATCATAAAAGATGATTCATCAGCAGTTTTACTAGCGCTTCAAGCGACTACAAACGGGACTTCAGGAAATCAAACATTTGGTATCACTTCAGGAACTTTGGGTTGTAAAAAAACAAAACTTGTGATGAATGAAAGAGCATCAGAATTTGTTGCCTCAAACATGGACATTTTAGCAAAAGAGATAGCTGTAGGTCATGGTGAAACACTTGATACGCTTGATGAACTTTTAAAAGTGGATGATAAGTTAGCATTTAATGCTACATTACAAGCAAACTATAATAAAATTTATAGCAGCAAATCAGTTAAAATGGCTGACGTTTTAGATAATATTTCTACAACTGCATTATAATTTTCACTCACAAAGGTAGCTTGCTACTTTTGTGTATATCTTCATTAGGGTTTTCTTATTTTCATATTTAGATTTATACTTTTTATATTGTTGAGCATTACGGCTTTGTATGCATCAAGTTCTCAGTTATATAAAAATAAAGCAGACAAATTACATCTTTATGATGAGAATTACTGGCATATTTTATTGCATATGAACGCTAATGAGAGCGAGATAAAAGATAGAAACTTTTTCTTTGCAGTTGATGGAGCTATAAATCCAAAGGCTGAAATGTTTGTAACACTTGATGCTTTTTTTTCTAAGAAAATAAAAGATGATAATTCGAGCATTTGTAGGTTCCCTGCAAGGTACTTTTGGTTGAAAGAAAAGCTAAACGCAGTAGATGATTTTCCTCAGGCTAACTGTGTGGAGTATGACAAGGTTTTAAAACGTGTTGATCCACAATCTGCTACTCTTGTATTTCCATCTGCGCATATTAATTCTCCTGCTTCCATGTTTGGACATACTTTTATAAGAATAAACTCTTCATATAATTCTAAACTACTCTCTTATGCTATTAACTATGCAGCTGATGCCGATCAAAACAAAGAAAATGGGGTTATGTTTGCCATAAAAGGATTGACTGGGGGATATTTTGGAAAATATTCACTCCTGCCATATTATGATAAACTCAAAGAGTACCGTGACTCAGAACAAAGGGATATTTGGGAATATGATTTAAATTTGACACAATCAGAAACTCTTAGAATGTTTCGTCATATATGGGAACTCAATAATGTTCAAACGAACTACTATTTTTTTACACAAAATTGTTCTTATGAGATGTTATGGCTTTTAGAAGCTGCAAGACCATCTGTAAAACTCCGTAAGAAATTTCATTTTCAAGTTATTCCACTTGAAACTGTACATGAGGCAAAAACTGCTGGTTTGATAGAGTCGATGAGCTATAGACCTTCTAAAAGAACAAAACTTTTAAAATATGAATCATTGATAGATAAAAAATTTGTAGAGTATCCAGTTTTACTTGTAAGTGGTGAGATGAAAACAGTGGACATCATTCAAAACAAAGAGATTCAAACGCAGCAAAAACGTTACATACTTGAAGCAGCTATAGAGTATCTTGAATATCAGTATAGTAACTCTAAAGTGAAAAAAGAGCACTATCTTGCACTGTTTCATGAATTAACCTCTCATCGTGCAAAACTTGGACTAGGAAAAAAAATTGATATAAAAACACCAGCCAATCCTATAGAAAGTCACCGAGCTATTCGTGCGACTTTGGGTCTAGGCTCAAGAGATAACACACGTGTCTCTTATTTGGGAATTCGTCCTGCCTATCATGATTTGGAAGATTCAAATTATGGATTTTTAAGAGGAACACAGATTGAGTTTATGAATCTTCTACTTGCATACTCAAAAGAAAAGCTAGAAGTAGAAAAAGCAACGATACTTTCTATCGTCTCTTTGGCACAAAGAAGTGAGTTTTTTCATAATCTTTCATGGAGAACAAATCTCGGTTGGGATAGAGATTATCTGACGCAAGAGCAAACTTTTCATATAAGTGTAGGAGCAGGGTATAGCTGGGGAAATAAATTTGGTTTTGCATATATTTTAGCTGATCCTAGTGTTTATTATACGGATGCAAGAGTTGAGGCGAGTCTTGGTGGAAGTGTTGGTTTTATTATTGATAGATATAAATTTATGAATACAAAAGTAGAAATGACACAAAAAAAATATACAAACGGACAAAATCAAACCCTTGTACAAGTAGCACAAGGGTTCAATACATCACAAAACACACAAATAATGCTAAAATACGAATATAAAAAAGAAGAACAAACTTTTAAAATGATGTTTCACTACTATTTTTAGCAGGGAGAAGATACAAATTTGAATATAATTGATAAAATCACACGTTATACTGCGTATTTGACTGCGTTTATTTTGGCATTGTTAGTTGTTTTAGTTGTCTTTGATGCTACTAACAGATACCTTTTTTCTCAAGGTTCTACTGCTTTACAGGAACTTGAGTGGCATTTTTTTGATGTTGTTATTTTACTGAGTATTGCTTTTACACTGCGTCATAATGCTCATGTGCGTGTCGATATATTTTATGATAAATTTCCCCAAAAAGTAAAAGTTCTTGTAAATATCATTACTGTTTTATTCTTTATTTTTCCTCTTTCGGCTTTGATTATTTACATAGGTATTGGATTTGTGGAGATGAGTTTTGTGCAGCATGAAGCATCATCGGACCCTGGAGGATTACAATACCGTTGGATAGTTAAATCACTAATGCCTTTGGCTTTTTTTCTGTTGATTTTACAAGCATTTAAAGAGCTTGTGAGTGATATAAAAAGGTATAAAAAACTATGATGGCTTTGGTGATGTTTGGTGTCGCTTTGGCACTTCTGCTTTTTGGTATTCCTGTTGCGTTTGCTTTTGGTGGTGTGGCGATGATGTTTGCCTTTTTTATTCCTGATTTAGGTATAGAAGTTTTTAATATCCTGCCATTTCGTATTTATGGCATTATGAGCAATACAACACTGATGGCTGTTCCTCTGTTTATTATGATGGGACTGATTTTAGAAAAATCTGGCATGGCAGAAAAACTTTTACTCTCTATGAGTGCACTTTTTAAAGGTGTACGCGGTGGACTTGGTGTGAGTGTTGTGTTAGTAGGGGCAATTCTTGCAGCTTCGACTGGTATTGTCTCAGCAAGTGTTGTTATGATGAGCGTTATAGCACTTCCATTGATGCTTGATGCGGGCTATAATAAAGGTCTGGCAAGTGGTACAATTGCTGCAAGTGGTACTCTTGGACAGATTATACCTCCTTCAATTATTTTAATTGTTTTGGGTGATGTCATGAGTGTGAGTGTTGGTGACTTGTTTATGGGTGCAGTTTTACCTGGACTTACCTTGGTATCGCTCTATATTACATACATTTTAATCCGTGCATATATTAACAAAGAGGATGCTCCTGCAACGGTGAGTGAAGAAAAAGTGAATTTTTGGCAGGTTCTTTCTGCAATTGTTCCTCCCCTTTTACTTATGCTGGCTGTTTTGGGAAGTATTTTTGCTGGAATTGCCTCACCAACAGAATCAGCTGCGTTTGGTGTTGTGGGCGGAATTATTTTATCTGCTGTAAATAGAACACTTCACTATGAGATGATAAAATATGCACTCTTTGAGACAATGAAACTCACCGGAATGATTTTTATGATTTTAATTGGTGCTACTGCGTTTAGCCTTGTCTTTAATGAGCTTGGTGGGACTGATTTAATTTTGAATTATTTTTCAAATGATATTGGAAATGTTTGGATATTTATTGGTGTGGCAATGCTGAGTATATTTATACTTGGATTTTTTATAGATTTTATAGAAATCAGTTTTATTATTGTGCCTATTTTAGTACCTGTTATGGCTGCGTTTGGAATCGATCCTATCTGGTTTGGAGTGCTTATTGCCATGAACCTGCAGGCCTCTTTTTTAACCCCTCCTTTTGGACTTTCCCTCTTTTTTCTCAAAGGTGCAGCAAAGGAGCGGGTAAGTACAATGGATATTTATAAAGGGATTATTCCTTTTATCTTACTACAAATGATTGGACTTGGACTTGTTGTTCTTTTTCCAGATTTAGTATTTGCATTTTTATAAGGAACAGAGATGGAAAATATTTTATATGCCCCATGGCGGAGTGAATATGTTAGTGCTAAGAAGATTGAAGGGTGTGTCTTTTGTTACATAAGTAAACATGCAAATGAGGATGAACAACTCCATGTTTTACATAGGGATGAGGAGTGCTTTATAGTGATGAATCGCTATCCCTATACACCGGGACATTTCATGATTATTCCTCATCTACATACTGACAAACTTGAAGAACTTCCAACACAGACTTGGTTACACATGTCAGAGTTGGCGCAGAAATGTGTACGTCTTTTAAAACAAGATTTTGGAGCTGAGGGTGTAAATATTGGTATGAATTTGGGAAAAGCTGCAGGAGCAGGAATAGCCGAACATATTCATATGCATTTAGTTCCCCGTTGGATTGGTGATACAAATTTTATTACTTCTATTGGGAATACAAGAGTCTATTCGAGTGATTTTGAAAAGATATACAAAAAAATAAAAGATTCTATGGTGAAATATATTTAGTTTTAATCCAATTGGAGTACAATAAGAGAAAAAGAAAGGAATTTTTATGACAGATGCAGTTATTAAAGAATTGGCAGTACGAAAAGCTGAGATAGAAAAAGAGTTAGAACTTCTTTTTGAAACAAATATGAAAATCACTGATTGGGATGTTCCTGAGGGTGATGACACGGAAGCCGCAGATATTATTTTAAAGATTATGGATAAAAAAATACAACAGCTTCGTGAAGATGTAAAAAACGGAAAATATAAAAACTATTAAACAGGAGTAAGAATGAGCGCACATAAACATAGAGAACATTTAGAAAAAATTAAAGATGCTGTTACAAAATCGACACAGCTTGATGAAAAACAAAAGAGTGACAGTGTAAAAAGAATAGAAGAGTGGTATGAAGAAGACAAGGCTTTTGGACTTCTTAAAGAGGAACTTTTAGAGATTAGTGAGTATTTTGAGACGCTGTTTGCAGAACTTGGTTTAACAAAGTAGTTTTTATAGCATGCAACGTGGATTCAAAGTAACAGTAGTTGGGGCTTTATTATTGGCTATAGTCGGGAGTGGGGGGTATGTATATACCGCTAGAGCTCTTGATGGATTGAAAGATGCCATATATTATAAAACAGCAAAAAAACTTGAACACAGTTTTGAATCTACTCTTGCAAATAAACAAAAAAATATAGCAGTTGCAAGTGTTGTAATGTCTCAATTTCCTTTAAACAAAGGTGAAACAGTTGCACTTGCTTTGAAAAAATATTCACTTTTTGGAAATATTAAATTTTTTTACAGTGCTAAGAAAAAGTTTTCTTCTTATAAAAAAGTAGATACTGATCTTCTTTTTTATAAGGATAGACCATATATTACAATGCGTGTTGCAACTCCGGTATTTAATAAAAAGGGAAAATTTCTCACTAAATTAGTAGCTAGCGCAAATTTAAATACCTATGCAATGAATTTTGACGTAAATGGTTATGGAGCAATAGCCGTAGTTGAATCAGATAAAGGTCGTTATATCTCTAATCCATTTGGATTTCCTACTTTATTAGACACGATTAATATTCTTCCCAAAAAGAAGGTATCGCATCTCCAGCGATATGTAATAGATAAACGCAGTGATCTACTTTTACATGCGTTTGTCTTAAAAAATAGTGGACAGACACAGCGCATTAAAATTATAGTGGCTACAAAGTTGAGTACAATTGATGTAAGTGCTGTCGATAAAGAGTTGCAAAGACTTATTCTTATAGGAATACTTCTCTTTTTACTACTTATGCTCTTTTTATATAAAGTAGTAATGACGAATTACAGTAAAAGTGTCAATGTAGAATACGAAGAACTTTTAGATGAAATAGAAGAAAAAGATTTGGAAATACAAAGACAAGCTGATGTCATTAAGTTTATTGCGATGAATGATCCTTTAACAGGATTGGACAATAAAGTTTCACTTACAAACAAGCTTGAAGATATTATTGCCGATGCGAAAATTAATAATTATAAAGTAGGTATTATTTTTCTTGATTTAGATAAATTTAAAAAGATTAATGATGTGTATGGACATGAGGTCGGTGATATACTTTTGAAAAAGGTAGCGCAAAGATTACAAGAGTGTATTCATCGAGATGATATAGTTGCAAGAATCAGTGGTGACGAATTTGTTGTTATTGAGAGGAATATGACAGATATTAGTAATATGAACCTTGTAGAAAAAATCATGTTGGCTATGAAGAAACCTTTTTACATTAAAAATAAAGATATTCATATCACTTTTAGTGTTGGTCAGAGTGTGTTGGGAAAAGATGGGGAAGATGTTACATCACTCTTAAAAAATGCAGAAATAGCAATGTATATTTCTAAGAATTTGGGACCTAATAGTTACCTTTCTTATGATGAATCAATGGGGAAAATATCACAGAAAAAATTTGAATTAGATATAAATATACGCAATGCCTTGAAAAACGAGGAGATGGTACCTTTTTATCAACCTAAAGTAGATGCTATGACAGATAAAGTTGTTGGGTTAGAGGCGCTTATACGATGGAAAGATCCACAAAAAGGTATTATATCTCCAAGTGAGTTCATTCCTTTTTGTCAAGAAAGTGATTTAATTGTAGATATTGACAGGTATATGCTGGTTCATTCAATGAGACAGGTACAAAAATGGCAAAAAGAGGGTATAGAAACGGGAAAAGTTTCTGTAAATATTTCGACTAAAAAACTTGAAAAAGGGAATTTCATTAGTGAGTTAAAAGAGATGATTTTTGCTGAAGGGTTTGACGTAAAATATTTGGAAATAGAGATTTTAGAGAGTCAAATTATGCGTAATCCAAAACGTTCTATTAAAATATTACGTGATATTAAGGCATTGGGTATTTCTATATCTATTGATGATTTTGGAACAGGCTACTCCTCTTTATCATATTTAAAAGAGTTGCCTGTAGATAAAATTAAGATTGATCGTAGCTTTATTATTGATCTACCAGAGAACAAAGATTCCGTTTCAATAGTCAAGACGATTATTGCATTGGCAAAGAATCTCAATTTAGATATTATTGCAGAGGGTGTTGAAACGCAGGGACAGTTAGATTTTCTTCTTAAAGAAGGCTGTTCAGTTATACAAGGGTATTATTTTTCAAAACCTCTCTCTACAGAAGAGTGTAGAAACTATCTGTATGCTCAGCAGACGCAAGGGAAATAGTATAGATATGCAAATGGTAGTAGATTCTCTTCGAGCGAAGGGAAAAATATATAAAAAAATGCAAGAGATTACTCCTAAAGAGTTGGGAGTAAGAAATAGAATTAAAATATATAAAGCTACTGATATTCGTGGGTATTTTTGGGCGATTTTTGCAGTGAGTCAAAAAAGTAGAATTCTTATGAAAGATGTGCATAAATTTGAAGAGATTTATGCAAAGCTCACACTCTACTGTGAGCATAATTTTAAGTATAAAGTTATTTTTATAGATGCTCCTTTGTGCTCAAAAGCAAAAAAAGCATTTCAAGAAGCAGGATGGAAAATTTTCTAATGCTTTTATGTGATATTGGAAATACATCTTATCATTTCTTGGATGAAAATGGGAGCTACAAAGAGAGCGTAGAAGATTTTTCTCCCAAGAGCATTTCTCAAAAAGTCTATTTTATCTCCGTAAACGCAGCTGTGAGTCAAAAGTTACACTCTTTAGATAATTGGATAGATTTGGCTGCGTTTGTAGATAAATCACAATATTATACGACGATGGGCATTGACAGGATTGTTGCATGTGCAGCTGTAGAAAATGCAATTATTGTTGATGCAGGAAGTGCAGTGACTGTTGATGTTATAAAAAACAGGATCTTTATAGGCGGTTTTATTTATCCTGGAATTGATGCAATGCAAAAAACCTATGAAAATATCTCTCCGGCATTGGCATATTCATTTAACTTTGAGTGTGACTTCGATATAATGCCAAAAAATTCACAAGATGCTATAAGTTATGGATATTTAAAAACACTTCATTGCGAGGTGATGTCTCATAACTTACCTATTGTTTTAACAGGTGGTGATGCTGTGAAGTTTAAACATATATTTCAAGATGCAATGATCGATGAAAATCTGATTTTTAACTCTATGAAAAAGATTATAAAAGAGAATGAGGATAACTTATGCTAACTGTTGCACTGCCAAAAGGTCGTATTGCCAAAGAGACTTTGGAAATTTTTGAAACTATATTTGGTGATAGTTTTAAATTTGATGATAGAAAACTGATTTTAAAGACACCAAATTTTCGTTTTTTACTTGTAAGAAATCAAGATGTTGCAACATATGTGTACCATCAAGCAGCAGACATCGGTGTAGTTGGACTTGATACCTTAGAAGAGCAAGGTCTTGATGTTGTGCGTCTTTTGGATCTTCGCCGTGGTGTTTGTAAAGTTGCTATTGGGATGCGTAAGGGTGAGAAGCTTGATTTGACAAAACCAGAACTCAAAGTTGCTTCTAAAATGGTAAACATTACGAAGCGTTATTTTGAAGAGCGTGCTGTAAGTGTTGATATTATTAAACTTTATGGTTCTATTGAACTTGCTCCACTTATTGGACTTGCTGATATGATTGTAGATATTGTTGAAACAGGAACGACTATGAAGCAAAATGGGCTTGAAGTAGTAGAAGATATTATGACGAGTTCAACCTATTTGATAGCAAATAAAAACTCTTATATCTCTAAAAAAGATGAAGTGCTTGATATTTATGAGAAAATAAACGCAGTGATCAAAGCAGAGCAAAGAGCATAATGACAAACTTAGATCTTTATGCAAAGGCAGAACACCTTTTAGGCATAGAAGAAGCGACAGAAGCTTTGTATGATCTTTACCGATCAGAACTCGAAGAGTACAAAGTAAAGAACCTCCTTGATATTGGTTGTGGTCGTGGTGGCTTTATGCAACGGATGATAAGTGACGGTGTGGCGTGCAAAGGAATTGATCTAAGCGCTCTTATGGTTGCGGAGTGTAAAGCAAAGGGACTTGATGCAGAGTGCATAGATGTGCGTGCTGTAGAGGGAAAATTTGATGCAATTGTCAGCATATTTGATGTATTGAATTTTATGGATAAAGCGACTCTGCTTGCATTCCTTGAATCAGTGAGTGAAAAATTGAGTGATGAGGGTGTCTTTATTGCAGATATCAACACACTGTATGGTTTTAGTGATGTTGCTGAGGGGAGTATGAGTAGTGAAAATGAGAATGAATTTCTTATTGTGGATGCGCTTTTTCAAAATAATGAACTCCATACAAAATTCACACTTTTTGAAAAGGAATTAGATGGAAAATATACAAAATATCAAGATACAATTGTACAATATTTCCATAAAATCCAGATATTTCAAAAACTCTCAGGTTTAAAACTTGTAGAGAAACAAACATTTTCGCTTTATGATACAGAAGATAAAACACTCTTAATCTTTAAAAAACGTTCATAAAAAAAGAAAATTGCAACTTAGATAGCATATAATCGCATAAAATAGTGCTACAATTAGGGCAAAACAACAAAAGGATTCGTAAATGAGTAAACACATAGAAAAAATAAAAAAATTGTTTGAGCATCCGCTTTCATCAAATATTGATTATAAAAAGCTTATAAGTGCGTTGGAGCATTTTGGTGCAAAAGTAGAGATGACAAAGAACCATCATGCAAAGATATTTTTAAATGAAAAAGAGTACGTGATGCCACTTCCTCATAACGATACAAATCTCTCAAAAGAGATTGTTGTAGAACTCCGCCACTTCTTAGAGAGTGTTGGTCTTACACCTGAAAAACTATAGTCTTTAAAAGACTATGGCTTCATAGACATAGAGTGTTGCATCTTTGCAGTGCTCTGGAGCAATGCCTGCTTTTTCAATGCAGCAGCTTCTAAAGAATTCTTCTGCACTCCACCCCATTTCTGTCGCAACTTGTGGGAGATACGTACCACTTTGTCCATTATATTCAATATAAATTCCATGTTTACCGACGATAATTTCGTCAATTGAGTCTATTTTTCTTCGTGGTGTCAGTACTGAAATTTCTATTGTAATATGGGGAAGTTCTTCTGGTGTAACAGGAGAAAACCTTGTATCATAGCGTGATGCAGATATTGCCATATCAATGATGACTTGATAGAGTGGCATATCAGGTTCAAAACGTCCAATACACCCCCGCAGTTTTCCATCTTTATGCAGTGTTACAAAAGCTCCTAGCTTTTTTTGAAATACTTCAGGAAAAATAGAAGGATCAACACTTATTTTTTGATTTTCAATTACAGCTTTTTGTAAAGCTAATTTAGCAAGTGCTTTGAGCTCTTCCTTTTCTGTGGATGTTAGCGTAAAAGTTTCATTTTTTGTCATGATAAGCTCCAT
>CAYRVR010000059.1:0-10235 GCA_964427835.1 uncultured Sulfurimonas sp.
CCTTGTAAATCAGCAATGGCATCATTATATCTCCCTTGATCAATGGCTTGTTGCACCCCTATTCTACAAGTTGTATCTTCATTCCCACAACCAGAGAACAATACCGCTGCAGCTACCAATGATGCCGCAAGAATTTTCTTATACATAAATACTCCTTCACTATTTTAAACTTCCCTCAATTATAGCAAAGAATATTTTAATTTGAAGTTTTCTTTACTAAAAATTTTACAAAGCCATCTTTATGCTCTTGTCTGTTAAAATAGCAATAAATTCTAAAAAGATTGACTATATGACAACAAAAGACTACATCTTAGAAACCATAAAAAAACGCCCACTTATTATTGATGGAGCGATGGGGACACAACTCCAACAGCGTGATGAGCAGATTCCAAAAGAAGCGTGGGAAGGCAATGAGGGGTGTAATGAGCTCCTTAATGTCACAGCACCTGAAATTATGAATGATATATTTCATGCCTATTTGACTGCCGGTGCTGATTTTATCACTACAAATACCTTTGGTTCTTTCTCTTGGGTACTTGAGGAGTACAATATTGCTGATCGTGCTTATGAGCTTACACGAGCAGGAGCAGAACTTGTAAAAAAGCAGTGTGAAGCTTTTTCAACACCTGAGCATCCCCGCTTTTGTCTTGGAAGTATTGGTCCAGGAACAAAACTCCCTTCTCTTGGTCACATTACCTACGATGAAATGTATGCAGGATATACGGAGTTTTGTCTTGCTCTCATTGATGGTGGTGTTGATGTTTTTCTTATAGAAACAGCACAAGACCCCCTCCAAATAAAAGCGGCACTCCATGCAGCACAAGAAGCAAGCAGACAAAGAGATGTTTCTATCCCCATCATGGTTTCCGTCACAATTGAACTCAGCGGAACAATGCTTATTGGAACAGATGCCCAAACCATTGCAACCATAATGGAACCTTTTGACATCCTCTCTCTTGGATTTAACTGTGGAACAGGACCAGAGCAGGTACTCAAACATGTCAAAACGCTCAGTGAATTGTGGCATAAACCTATCAGTGTCCATGCAAACGCAGGACTTCCACAAAACCGTGGTGGGTATACTTACTATCCTATGGGGCCTGATGAATTTGTCGAGCAACAAGAGAAGTTTCTTGCCTATGATGGGGTAAGCTTTTTAGGTGGCTGTTGTGGTACCACACCTCAACATATCCATGCCCTTGTTGATAAAGTCACCACAATAACACCAAAAGCCCCAACGGGTTCACAAGAAAACTCCATTGCCTCCCTTTTTAACACAGTACCTCTTATGCAAGAGCCGGCACCACTGCTTGTTGGAGAACGCTCAAACGCAACAGGTTCAAAAGCCTTTAGAGAACTTTTACTTGCTGAAGATTATGAAGGAACGCTCTCTGTAGCACAGCAACAGGTACGTGCAGGGGCTCATGTGCTTGATGTCAATGTCGGTTTTGCAGGACGTGATGAGACAAAGGATATGACAGAAGTAATGGCAATGTATGCTCAAAAAATCGCCCTGCCACTTATGCCCGACTCAACACAGACAAAAGGACTCGAAACTGCGCTCAAGCATATTGGAGGAAAACCAATCTTAAACTCTGTCAATCTTGAAGATGGAGAACCAAAATTTGATGCAGTCTGCCAGCTTGCCAAAAAATTTGGTGCAGCGCTTGTATGTCTTACCATTGATGAGAAAGGAATGGCAAAGAGTGTTGAGAAAAAACTTGCTGTTGCTGAACGTATTATTGACCTTGCTACAAACAGACACGGTATAAAAAAGGAAGACCTTGTCTTTGATGTACTTACATTTACACTCGGTTCAGGAGATGAAGAGTACTTTGAAGCCGGTATAAATACCATTGAAGCTATCCGACAACTCCGACAAAAGCACCCTGAAGTTGGAGCCATTCTTGGCCTTTCAAATATCTCTTTTGGACTTGATAAAGATGCACGTCCCTATCTAAACTCTATGTTTTTACACCACTGTGTTCAAGCAGGACTTACATCTGTCATTATAAACGTCAAACATATCATTCCTCTGAACAAAATACCAAAAGAGGATCAAGAGATATGTGATGACCTCATCTTCAACAGAAAGCCCAACGGTGAAGCTCTTTTTAACTTCATCGAACATTTCTCCTCAAAAGAGGCAGTAGATAATGATGCAGTAGATGAAGCGTATCTCAAAATGAGTGACGAAGAGAAAATTGCAAAACTTTTAATGGATGGCGACAAAGAGAGGATGATTCCTCTAGTAGAAGAAGCACGTCACAAAATTGCTCCTGAAAAGATAGTCAATGAAATTTTAATTGATGCTATGAAAGTTGTTGGAGAACTCTTTGGCTCAGGACAGATGCAACTTCCTTTTGTTCTGCAATCTGCAGAGACAATGAAAAAAGCAGTTGATCACCTCAAACCCTACCTCCCAAAAGTAGAAAAAGAGACAGATACAACCCTTGTTTTGGGAACGGTAAAAGGAGATGTGCATGATGTTGGTAAAAACCTTGTAGATATTATTCTTTCAAATAATGGATATAAAGTCATCAACCTTGGCATTAAAGTAGAACTCGACAATTTCCTTGAAACACTCGAAAAATCAAACGCACAAGCACTTGGTATGAGTGGATTGCTTGTAAAATCAACACAGGTAATGCTTGAAAACCTCAATCTTTTACAGGAAAAAGGGATTAAAATTCCTATTCTTCTTGGTGGTGCAGCACTTACGCGAGCCTTCATTGATGATTTTTGTCGCCCTGCTTATGATGGACCAATCTTTTACTGTAAAGATGCCTTTGATGGAGTAACGGCTATGAGCCGTATAGAAGCTGGAAACATGGATACAAATCTCCATCCTGATGCTCCAGAAGTTGAAAAGAAAGAGGAAAAAGAGTACATCATTCCACCATTTGAAGAGATTAAAATGCCTTCTCGGGATGTGCCTGTACCAACCCCACCTTTTTGGGGACGCCGTGAAATCAAACTCACACCACAACAAGTAGAGATGGCTTTTGAATGGATCAACCACAAACTCCTTTTTAAATCCCGTTGGGGCTACTCTTCTAAAGGTATGACGAAAGAGGCCTACCAAAAACAGCTTGATGAAGTTGTATGGCCAGCGTATGAAAAGCTCAAAAAACGTTTTATAGAGGAGCAACTCTTTGAACCTACTATTCTCTATGGCTACTGGCCATGCAGAAGTGATGACAACTCTTTACTTATATTTGATGAGAGTGAGGGGTGGTTCAAAGAAGAAGATGTCAATCGTGAGCCATTAGAACACATCATTGGAAGAGCTGAAGAGGTCTTTAGTTTTCCACGCCAAAGAAAAAAACCACACCGTGCGCTCAGTGACTTTTTTCATAATGACCGCCATGATGTTATTGCACTTACCTGTGTGAGTGCCGGTAGTAAAATCAGTGATGCAGAACGTGAAATATATGACAGGGGTGATTATACAGAGTATTACCAGTTTCACGGTCTTGGGGTAGAACTTGCCGAAGCCTGTGCAGAAATAGCCCATAAACAGATACGTCTTGATCTCAACATTGCTAAGGATGAAGGAAATACTCTTGCTGATGTTCGCATGAACCGCTATCAGGGAAGCCGTTACTCTTTTGGGTATGCGGCATGTCCAGATTTAGAACTCAACCGTCCACTTTTTAATCTTTTAAAACCCGAAGAGTTTGGCATTGAGCTGAGTGAAACATTCCAGATCCATCCAGAGCAGTCTACTTCAGCGCTTGTGGTCTATCACCCTGAAGCAACCTACTATAATGTATAGGTAAAAAGAAAATCTCTACTCTTTTTTCCTATCATATTGCGTAAAGTTATTATGGCGTATGACACTGTTAATTTCATCAATATATGCCTGACCAAGTTCAGAATAGTGTTCAAGTCCCTGCGTTATAATAAAAGGATCATCCGTTTCTAAACGCAGCTTACGAAACTTTGCATAGGCTTTTGCTGTTGCCATAAGCTCATAATAGGCTTCTATTGAGTCATAAATAGTGTCAAATTTTCGCAGCCAAACGGTGAAGTTTCCCCCTCTTTGTTCCTGTGCGGCAATGCGAGGCTCTTTTGCATTTGTACTCCACATTCCAAAAATATTGTTTGCTTCAAGAAAAAAACGTGAAGTTGCCCAAGAACTCTCCATAGCAGCCTGCGCAAGCGTAATACTTACAGGATGTGGTTTTAGTCGGGCTAAAAGATTCTCATTATCTGTTGCATTGTAGTGTTTTTTTAACGCCTCAATCGTTTGCGTGTTGTTTCCCTTTTGTATATCCTCTTTTATTTTGATATAACGCTGCATCCAATCATCATGCACACTCTGTGCAGAGGGAAGAACAAGATATAAAAAACGTTTTTTCTTCTCTTTGGTTGAAAGGTTTTTAGGAATATCTTGCACTGTGTATTTTGGCTTTATAAGCTGCGTTTGAGAGACGTTTTGTGAAAAAAGTAGCAGCAGAGTTAATAAATATTCCATCGAAATTCCCTAAATAAATTACTAAAAATTATAGCTTATGAAACTTATGCTAACTTAAGCAAAAGAAGAGTAATATTTTATAAATGACTGATAGTCGGTCATAGTACTTGGAGGGTTTATGGCAATTATTGTAGATAAAGTACAAAAAAGAAAAGATATTGCGCTTGCATCAAAAGAGCTCTTTGTAAAGAACTCGCTCAAAGACTTAAGTGTCTCCAAAATAGCAGAAAATGCAGGAGTAAGTAAAGGAAGTATCTACGACTACTTTACAAATAAAGAAGATATAGTCTTTGAACTCCTGCATATTATGCTTCTTGAATATGACAAACGCAAAGAGAAAAAGCTTGCAGAGGTAAAAACAACAAAAGAGCGTGTAAAAGTATTTGCCGAGTTTTTTTACAGTGATGAAACAGAGGAGTTACGGGAAATTTACAAAGATTTCATCTCTATCAACCTTACAACCCCAAATGAAGAGATGACAAAATTTCAAACCGAGTGTGTTACACGTTACTTCACTTGGATGTGTGAAATTATCCAAGAAGGTATTGACAAAGGTGAAATTATCCCAGAGTCTATAAACATTGCCAAAGGCCTCTTTGCTCTTGGTGAAGGAATGTTCATTTCAAGTAATATTACATATACAATAGATAACTTGGAAAAAGAACTCGATCAAAATATAGACGCTATATTTTCTCTTATAGAGGTAAAACAATGAAATCCACAGCACTACTCTTTCTTCTGGCTTTAACGCTTCATGCAGAAAGCTTACAGGAACTTTTACAAAAAGCACAAAATAACAATGGCATTCTTGTTGCAAAAGAGTATAAAAAAGCAGCGAGTCAAAAAGAGCTTCACTCTCAAAAATCTGCCTACTATCCAACCGTTGATATTGGCGGAATCTATAAACGCGATGATGCAGCTTCTCCTTTTCAAGCAGGGGATGTATATGCTGCACATGCAAAGATAGCTCTAGATCTCTATGATGGAGGAAAACGTTCTGCCGATGTAGATGCAAAAAAGGCCTCCGTAGATGCCGCTGGCTTTGATAGCATTGCCTACAAAAAATCACTTGCCTTACAAATTACAAAAGAGTTTCTCTCCATAAAAACACTTCAGGCATCGCTCCAAGCAAGAGAAGATGCACAAAAAGCACTCAAAGCACAACTTGAGAGAATCAAAAAATTCTACCAGGTAAATATGGCAACACAAGATGATGTAGAGCGTGTCCAAGCTGACTTTGATACAAACTTGTATAACATTCAGACTATAAAGTTCCAAATACTTTCACTCAAATCACTTCTAGAGTTAAAAGTAGGACAAAAAATACAGAGCATAGGAAGTGCTGCGTTTAAAAAAGAATCAACGCCAACAGCAACTACACTTGAGAGCATCAAAGCAATGTCTGCACAAAAAAAAGCACTCCATTACCAGGCGAATGCTCTTGGAAGTTACTACTACCCACATATAGCAATAGAAGATACGTATAGTCTTTATGGCTATGACAGACTCTCAGCAAAAGTAAAACAGCTGGCCCCGCCACTTGATAATCAAAATAGTTTACTTCTCAGTGCGAATATCCGTCTTTTTGACTTTGGACGCATTGCAAAAGAAAAAGAAGCTCTTTTACTCGATGAAAAAGCACTCCAAGCACAAATCGAGTACCAATCACAAGAGCAAAATATACATCTCAAGCTTGCAAAAGCACAAATTGCCACTGCAAAACTAAAAATAAAAAGTGCACGGAGTGCTCTAAACGCAGCCAATATCGCTTTTCATACAATTGAAAAAAAATATAATGCCGGCATTGTTGATTATATTGTCTATCTTGATGCATTAACAAAAAAAACGAGTTCAAAGGCTCTTTATGCAAGTAGTTTAAATGATTTAGAGCTTGCCTATGCCACCTACTACTTTTACAGTGGGAAAAATATATTAGAGGAGTTAGAGTAATGAAAAAGGTTTTAATAACGTTAGTAATGTTTGTTAGTATGCTAAACGCAGCAGAGG
Organism: uncultured Sulfurimonas sp.; assembly: GCA_964427835.1. Lineage (GTDB taxonomy): Bacteria > Campylobacterota > Campylobacteria > Campylobacterales > Sulfurimonadaceae > Sulfurimonas. Next base: position 6,488 of record CAYRVR010000059.1, read on the forward strand.
TTTATGCTACTTTTATAGTCCATCCACTCAAAGATGCACAACTTGCTTTTATAGCAAGTGGCCTTATTGATAAAATAGATGTTACTGTTGGTTCTGTCGTCAAAAAGGGAGAGGTTCTTGCCCAACTACAAAACAAAGATTTGGCTGCAATGCTCAATGTAGCAAAAACAACATATAAATATGCAAAAAAAGATTATGAAAGACAACTCAAAATTAAGAATCTCATAGATGAAGCAAAATTTGATGCGGTTGCCAATCGCTATGAAAGTGCAAAAAATCAACTTGCCTACCAAGAAGCGCTCTACAATAAAACTTTTTTAAAAGCACCCTTTGATGGTGTCATTTATGCAAAAAAGATTGAACTTGGAGATGCAGTAAGTGGTATGATGCTCAAGACTGCGTTTAAAATACAAAGTAAATCACAAAGAAAACTTGTTTTAGAATTTGATCAAAAGTACAGAAATATCGTAAAAGTTGGTGATACTTTTGTATACAAGTTAGATGGTGATTCGCAAACGTATAGAGGAAAAATTTCTAAAATCTATCCACGAGCAAATCTCGCAGACAGAAAAATAGGAGCAGAAGTACTTGCAAAAAATTTCCTTCCTGGTCTCTTTGGCGATGGACATATTATCACTCCTGATAAAAAGTAGGCTTAAATGTATAAATTAGCAATTAACAAACCCATAGCGACATTGATGTATGTTCTTACACTTATGATATTTGGTTACATGAGTTTTAAGAGCATGCCATCAGCACTCTACCCTAACATTGACTTTCCAATTGTCACTGTAAAAACCATATACCCCGGAGCAGAACCTTCTACCATTGAATCACAAGTTACGGATAAAATAGAAGAAGCACTCTCTCAAATTGGCGGTATTGACACCATTACCTCAACAAGTGCTGATGGTGTTAGCATTATTATGGTGAAATTTTTCCTTGAGAGAAATATTGATGAAGCAACAAATGACGTGAGGGATAAGGTCTCTGCTGTCACCCTCCCTCGTGATGCAAGAACACCACTTGTAAGCAAACTAGATATTGGGAGTGCTCCCGTCATTAACATATTTTTAACGGCAAAAAAAGACACACTGAAAAATCTTATGCTCTTTGCTGATGAAAAAGTAAAACCAGCACTCCAAAAAATTCTAGGCGTTGGTGGTGTGAATATCATTGGATATCGAGATAGAGAGATAAAGATTTTTCCAAATATTGAAGCCCTTAACAAATATGGCATCACTCTTTTAGAACTCAACCGTGCTATTGAATCAGAAAATGTAAAAATTGGAGGAGGTAAGCTCATTACCAAAACTAATGAGTACATCCTCAAAGTCCATGCCGATTCACCCAATGTAAATGCATTAAAAAACATTCAAATTAAAAATAACATACGATTAAGAGATCTAGCAGAAGTAAAAGACACCTTGAGTGATCCACAAAGTTACGCCTCTTATAATGGAACTCCGGGTGTTATGCTTGAAGTACAAAAAATTTCAGGGACAAACACCATTGATGTTGTAAACAGAGTAAAAGCAACCCTGCCAGCTTTACAAAAAATGAGTGCAGGAAGATTTGGAGTAGAATCACTCCAAGATACAACCCCATTCATTAAAAATTCTCTTGAAGATGTAAAATTTGATCTTATTTACGGAGCAATACTTGCTGCGTTTATAATATTTGTTTTTCTACGTAACTTTCGTATTACCTTTGTATCAGCGCTCTCTATTCCTGCTTCCATACTAGGTACCTTTGCCCTTATGAATCTTATGGGATATGATCTTAATAAAATGACACTTATAGGGCTGACGCTTGCTATTGGTATTATCATCGATGATGCCATCGTTGTTATAGAAAATATCTATAAAAAAATCGAAGCAGGTATGGGAAAATTTGAAGCTGCATACGAGGGAACAAAAGAGATGGCATTTGCAATTTTAGCGATTTCTGCAATGCTGCTTGCTGTCTTTTTACCAGTATCAAATATGAGTGGAATTGTAGGAAAATTCTTTGAGAGTTTTGCAATGACAGTCGGCTTTGCCATTATTATATCCTATAGTGTTGCGCTCAGTTTTATTCCAAGTTTAAGTGCACGTACACTCAACAAAAATGAGAGTAGATTCTATAACATAACTGAGCCTATTTTTGTTTGGATTGAAAAGGTATATGCCCTTCTTTTAGGCTTTGCATTACGATTTAAAATCACAACTATTCTTATAGTGTTAGCTCTTTTTATAGGTTCACTCTCCCTCTTTCCAAAAATAGGAATGGACTTTATACCAAAAGAAGATAAAGCGGAATTCCAAGTGAAAATAAAAGCACAACCGGGTATCTCCCTCAATGAGATGATTATAAAATCAAAACAGATAGAAGATATCATCCGTAAAAATAAAGATGTTGTATTTACAACACTCAGTGTTGGTTACGACTCAGCAAAAGAGAAGAACAAGGCACTTATTTATGTCAAACTTACTCCTAAAATGAAAAGAAGCCTTTCACAAGAAGAGATAATCCAAAAGACACGTGATGCACTCAAACCCTATAACAAAAAGCTCTTCATAACCGCAGCTGCCATTCCAAACATCAAAGGTGCAGGAGTGAGTGTTCCATATCAGATTGTGCTTAAATCCGACTCCTTTACCTCTTTACAAAAAGCAAAAAGTAATTTAGTTGCTTATCTCAAAAAGAAAAAAGGTTTTGTTGATATAGACACAAACCTTGATGATCCAAAACCGCAATACAACATCACAATACTACGTGAAAATGCAAACCGTTTTGGAATCAGTGCAACGCAAATAGCAAGTGCCATTGCTACAGCATTCTCAAGCGATATTGAAATATCACACTTTGAAGAGAATGGAAAACAGTATAACATTACACTGCGTTTTGATGATGCACACCGAAAATCACTCAATGATTTAAATAAAATCCAACTCCGAACAAAAAATGGAAGCTTAGTCTTTTTAAGTGGGCTTGTAAAAATCACAAAAGGTACTTCACAAGCGAGCATTTACCATTTTAACCGTCAAAGACAAGTAACTGTTTATGCCGATCTTTTTGGACTTGATTTAGGGGGTGCAGTAAATTATACAAAGGCAAAAATTGACACACTGCTTCCAAAAGATGTTACTTACAGATTCACCGGTTTTGCTGAGGAAATGGGTAAAACAGGCAAGGCATTTGGTGCAGCACTTGGGCTCTCTGTTATTTTAATGTTCATCATTCTAGCTATTCTCTATGAATCGCTTATACAACCTATTATTATTATGTTTGCACTCCCGCTTAGTATTATAGGGGTATTGCTAGCACTCTATGCCAGCCATCTTCACTTCTCTCTCTTTGTGATGATTGGCTTTATGCTGCTTATGGGTATGGTAGGCAAAAATGCTGTTTTACTTGTTGATTTTGCCAACAGTGCAATTCAACGAGGAAAAAATAGTGATGAAGCACTTTTAGAAGCAGGTGAAAAAAGAATCCGTCCAATCCTTATGACAACAATTGCAATGGTCTTTGCAATGCTTCCACTTGCCGTTGGTGATGGCTTGGGAAGTGAAACAAAAGCACCTATGGCTATCTCTATCATTGGAGGTTTGCTCAGTTCTATGCTCCTCACACTTTTTGTTGTTCCTGTCATTTATAAACTTATCTACCCAATTGACAGATGGCTCCGAAAGTTTTATGAAGTGGGAAAAGTATAAATTAACTTGCTCTCTTCCTGTAAGAGAGCGCCTCTAAAAGATGTGCCTTT
>CAYRVR010000060.1:0-10183 GCA_964427835.1 uncultured Sulfurimonas sp.
ATTTTATTATACTTTTTGGCTTAAGTTAGTGCCATTCTCCACTGGGGTGTAAAGTTAATTAGATTGGCAATCTCTATGACCGTTTTATACATAAAGGTGTAGTTGATTATGTAGTATGGCATTGTGGATTTGATTTTGCTGTATTTAACTATGCTGATGTAATGATTGATATAGGAGTAGCTATTATTCTACTATTAAGTTATTTATCATATCGCAAAGAGAAAAATATAAAATCATAACACTTTATCAAATTGTAGCATAAAACCATCTCCTAAAGGGCAATGGTTTTCCTCTCTATTTCCTATACAAATCTCGTAGTTTTTTGGAAATATCTCGGTCTTCTTCTCCTACCATCATGGTGCGTATGGTCTGTTTTTCTTCTTCTGTATCTCCAAAACCTGCTTTTTCTAAGCTCTCTAAGGCTGCCAATCGGTTAGATTTAGGATTGATTTTTTGGCTGGTATAGGTTTGTAAAAAATCATGATAGTTTGTATTGGATTGAAAATCTTTTGCTACCGTACTGCTTCTTATAATTTGAGCTTGGATTTGGCTATTATGCTCATGATTAAATACATTTTGAAAATCTGATACCGTTAAATTACTTCTTTGGATACGGGCTAAAGCTTCAGCACTCTTTTGTAGATTTAAAGCGTTGGTTTGAGATAAAAAAATATTTTCTACACTCTGTAAAACTCTGTCTGAAGCACTCTGTTGCATATTTCCTGCTGCATCTAATGGTACTACTTTATTTTCTTCATTGTCGATGGCACTGCTAATGGCTGCAGTGATTTTCTCATACTGTTCTGGTACTCTATCGGCTCTATTTTTAGCCAAACTGCCAAGAATCATACCTGATGCCCGTTTGAGCATATCATTTGAAGAGGATAATCCATAATCAATAAGTTCATCTAATTTCTCTTCATCCATGGGAGCAGAGGTATTTTTAAGACCCATGATAGAGCGAAATCTCTCTTTTTCATTAAGGTTTTCATTTAAAAAAACATCAGCGAGAATATCGGTACTAATGCTACGGTTCATATAGCCCAGATTGGCAAAAATGACTTGACTCACTTTATCATCTAATGTATGGTTCTCAAGAAGAGAACTTAGATAAGTTAAGAAATCTATATTATTAGCAAACCACTCTTCAAGTTTTTCTCTATTATCAAGAAGTGCTTTTATCTCATTTTGTTTGCTTTCAAAATTTTTTGATGCTTCTGCTAAAGAGAGTGTTGAATCTGTTTTTATTTTTCTAAAGTCCCATGTTGAGATATCAGGTAACAGTTGTAAGAACCAATGGGTTTTTGGTAAATATTTTGAATTTTTACTAAGTAGAAAATATCTTTTATCATTCATGGTTGCTTTGGGTACAGACACTTCTATATGAATATTTTCATGAGCTTTCACTTGAAACCATAGTGAATTATTTGTATCAGGTACAATATCAATATTGGTATGTTCATAGTCTATATCATCTCTTACTTTCCCTTTGCTGTATTGATTGAGATAGGTGAGGTGATACCCTTGTGCTGTTATCGTTTGATTGGCTTCAACAGAGCCTAAACCATTGGTAAAATGGTAGATACCCTCTTTATTGGCAACAAACTGTAATATATCTACAATACCCATCAATCTATCTTTCACCTCTTTGTCTTTGGATGGGCTTTTTAAAGAGCTTATTTTAAATCCTTTATCTCCACTGTTCTCTATAACAAAAGGGGCATAGATTGAGTTTATATCAATATGCTTCTTATCTGTTGGTCTGTTTTCTAACCAACAGATATGGTAGGAGGTACGGTTATTTTCTACGGTATGGATATGTAATTTCCCTGTAATCGTTACAGATTGTAGGCTCACTCTTTTTTGTATGGTGGTGGTTACGCTATGGGTATCATTGTAATCATACACCTGATAAAAATCTTTGGCTTCACCATGGATGATAAACATCCATAGCAGTAAAAAATAGACTTTTTTCATGATAATATCTCCTTTTTTCTCTTAATCTAATGGTATGTTTTCTTCAAACAATTTTTTGTTAAAAAATTCAATATTGTTTTGATAGAGCCATGGTGTATTGTAGATTGGAATATCCCAAGTATCCCAACCTAAGCCACATGGATAGGGGATACCCCATGATGAACACCAATCAATATGGGTTCGGGTTCCAGCATAAAATGAAAATTCGGCACGAAGCAAGTTAAGTCCAGCGTTTGCTTTTGTATTTAAACTAAAATTAATATTATTGTTTTGATACTTTAACACAGCACCCAACATACCTCCTGCTGATACTTCAGTCAGTTTTACATTGCTCTCAACACCTGCTTTAACCAGTTCATAATTGACACCTCCATCAGCAAAGACACCTACATCGACTGAGACATTGGGTTTGACAGAGAGCATTGCTGATAATTCCTGTGTATCAATATCAATAGGTGCATCAATATGGATGCTACCATTTATACCTCCCGTTACCTGTAACATGACAGGTCCTACAGGAAATCGTGCATCAACGATGGTGACTTTCTCTTCCCATTTTTTAATATTACCACCATAGATGACCTTATTGAAGCTATTATGGTCTGTTTTGTGAGCATTAGGACTGTTAAATTTAGCTGTCACGGCAATTTCTGTAATTTCCCCTTCATCGAAATATTTACTCCCCAATACATAGAGTGATAATTTTGCACCAGATTTGATGGTCATTTGGTTGGTATCCACCAAAGGGTGTATTTTATTCATACCACTGTAAGCATCTGCTTCAAGTTTAATTAACGACTGTTGATATCCAAAAAGGTAAAAGTTTAAATGGGCATTGGCATAGGCTCTAGCATTGGGTACAAACCAGTGACCCTCCAATCCATAATGGGTATCAAAATTTAATGAGATAACATCACTGTCTCCCAAGGTTTGTGTGAGACCGTTATGTTGGTCTAAAAATAGATTTGGTTTATTTAAAATAACTTTAGAACCAAATCCATTAATAAAAAACCGTAATGTACCTTTTCTATCGTCATGATTTGAGAGTACGGCTGTAATGGGTTTGTTGTTTATGGAAGCCCACTGTTCTTTATCGCCCAATGAGCCTCCTTCAACACATTCAAAACGAAAAAATTTAGTAGAACTCATTGCAAAATGCATAAATTTATTCCCAGAGATAAAAGTGAAACCCTCATCTCCTCGAAAGGTGGCATCAATAGAGTTGCTTTGTAGATAGTTATCCATACATGTTGCAACCGATTCATTGGTTCCTTGTTGTAGTTTAAAATCTCTATTGTCTCCAGACTCAATAACCGTTTGTGTTTTTAAATTATACGAAAAATATTTTTGTTTATTACTAAGAAAGAAATAGGCAATATCTCCCATTCTAAAAGCAGCCGTTATCTCGTTATTAAAGAAAAATCCTCCTCCTGTAAATACCTCTGATGTTTTATGCCACTCACCAATAACTTTTCCTGTTTTTGTATTAAGTTTAGCACACTCTATCCCACTAAAGACATATGCCGTACCATCAAGCATATCAAGGGCAGCCTCAATAGGTTTAGGAAATATATCCAATATAGGATTTTTTATTATCTGAATATTTTTTACAATGGAATAATCTTTAACAGTATCTCGAAATTTTGTCATCGAAATACTTTTTGATAACTCTTCTACTGTCTGTCTATCTAAAAAGGTAATACGCCATTTTACACTTCCCTGAAGTGCTTTGCTGTCAATTTTTTTTGATAGGTCAGGAGAAAATTGAATGATTTTTTCATAAGATTCTTTGGGAAGATAATATCCTAAAGTAACACGGTAACGTTGCTCTCCTATAACACCTTTACCTGCAAAAGGGATAAAGACATGATGATGCACCATGTATAAATCAGGTCTAGTAGGCGTAATGATGGGTGCTTTTTTATTTAAAGCATAATGAGGAATTGTTGGGACAATATTATATTTATCTTTGAGTATTTGGTTGGCTGTGGCATTACTTGCGTGAGGAATGGTTAAGATAATCTCCTTTTTGATATTCTTATCAGAGGGGTCTAAAAGTCCTAAATCAATATGATCTCCATTCGCCAGTTCTAATGTGGCTGAAAGTGAAACATTCACATCTTTAATTCCAATATTAGAAAAGAGAAATCTTCCTTTACCACTTTCATGTTGTAAAAAGTTTTCTATAAATAAAATCTTATTATTTAAATGATAAGGGGTATCCATATATTTTGTTGTGTTAATATCCAGCAGTGCTGTTGTTCTATTGACTGCATGGGTGGTGATATAGACATAGGTAGCACCAATTTGAGGAATATCTGTTATTTTTTTATTTTGACCCATTAATGTTCCTAAATCCTCATTGGAAAGGCTTATAACAAGTAGATATTTACCTGCTGGAATATTGGTAGGAATCAAAATATCTCCTTCAAAATTCTGCTCTCCCTCTTGTTCAATAATGACATTTTGGTTATGGATACTGCTGGTAAAAGGGTTATTTTTATCGGTACTGACCAAAGCAATCGTAAAGTTAACCCCTTCAGGATAAGTTCCTATGGTCTTAAATGTTGTTTTTACATGATAAAAAGTGGCATTTTCTATATCTATGGGTGTAGCATTATTGTCTAAATTGGCATCAGCTTCTCCTATTTGGGTTAACTCATCAGCCATAATATCTCCTTTCTCTAAGGTATAGTTGGTTTTAATATCACCTATCTTACTAATGCTGATATGTTCTACTTCAAGATACTTCATTTTTGTTGCTAAGGTATTGAGTCCCATATTTTTAATGGAGGGTGTCTGGTTAATATTGATAATATCTCCTCTATGCACTTCAGGTGAGGTAGAGTTATTCTTATCTCCTCCACTGTTGTCTCCATTACCACTTCCACATCCATGGATGCTTATTAAAAACATACCAACCATCAAAAGTTTTAAAAATTTGTTTTTCATGATATACTCCTCGTATTAATTTAAGAGATTTATTATTCTCTATTTCATTATTATAAAACAATTATGTCACATAAAGAGTCACATAATGGTTTTTTATGTTAAAAAATAATGCTCGTTTTTAGTTTTTCTGCGTTATCTCAAACAAATTATCACCCACAGAAGATATATTGGTCTCAAAAAGTAGTGAATTGTCATGATTTTTCACCTTATAGTTGCCTATAAGAGTACTGTTTAATTTTACACTATAGCTTCCAGCTGTTAAGTCTGTAATAAAATGTACCATTTTATTTTTAATATTATTAACGGTATAGGTGACATGATTTCGTAATTTCTCTTTTTTATTAAAAATAGAGACCAAATTCCCAATACGAACACCACTACTGCTTGTATCATTAATGTATTCTAATGTATCAAAATGACTCATGGTGTCAGAACCCATCTGCATAACATTCAGAATATTAAGCTCTTTTTTGCTATTAAAGTCAATGTAACTTTGCCAATTTCTTTGAGAATTGTCTATAATCCAATCGGCTATGCCACTCCATAATATTTTTTCATCAATTTTTTGAATCTTAACATTTGTAGGCTCCAATGTTTTATGCAGTAAATTATAATTGCCTTGAGGTGTTGTTTGAGTAATGGTATTTCCACTTATGGTAGGTTCAACCTCTGCTCTTAGGCGATAACGAATATTTAAAGGAACTTTGTTTCTAACTCTATCATAAAGTATAATATATTTAGGTGTCCATAAAAAGTGTCTGCGATAACTTTGAATATTTTGAACGGGATTATAACTATCATTACTATCATTCCACTGTCCATCAGCCTCAAGCATGCTGTAGGCGAACATTGTAGTGCTGTTTCCCTCTCTATCTCTGCTAATTTCAGCACTCTTTTGGCTATCGAATATGGCAGTTCCAGAGCAAGGATTTCCATTATTGGTACAATTGTTTTGAATAGAAAGGGTATTGAAAAAATCTCCATTAGAGAGTGATTCATAATTTCTTGCCCCTTTGGTTAAATACCCCTCTTTATACCAGATAGAAAAACTACCATGATCCGAAGCTTGTTGATCAAGTGGAACAGAGCCATCTCCTCTAAACATTCCCCAAATGGCATCACTATTCCAGTTATTTCTAAAAAGTAAGAAATCAGGACTTTTTGCAAAATGTATGAGAGGAAGTTGGTAATTTACATCGTAAGGTGAGTGACTTTCGTTATTGGGTAAATTGAAAAACAACTCCATAAAATAGTCATTGTAGTCACCTACATCAACACTGTCATTGTACCCTTTTGCCAACTTTGATGCCTCTTCATTACCTGCTTCTTTTGCAAAGTAAGCAGCAAGGGTTAATGCTCTTCGCATCCAAGGTTGTTTACTTAGTGTATTTGGGTCTTGCCAAGAACCATAATCTGAAATAATTGTTTTACTTGGGTCAGTTAGATAAATCCACCCTTGAATTAAATTTTTCCAAAATGGCTTTAGTGAAGGCTCAAGTGAATTTATATCATAATTACAGGCTGTTTTTAAAGTCTCTGTATACCCAGCGATACCAATAATATCGGTAGAGGGGAGATATGCCATTCCTGTAAAATAGACACCACCCAATCCTGCTTTAATAATCTCTCTATTTGAGATGCCTTTATTGCCTTGATAATATCCTTTTTCCCAACCAATCCATGCACGATCTAACATGACTTTTGCACTACTGTTGTCGTCACCATAGAGGGCTGCACCAAAAGTAAGATGTAAATTCCCTGTTAATAAATATTGGTCACTGTCTGTTCCTGATGCTGTTAAATTTATTTGATTATAGAAATTATCACTTAATGTACGCATTTTATTTCTATAGGCGATTTTTTTGCTATTGCTCATGGCAGGGTAGTGATAGAGCCAATCGTAGGTTAACCCCAAATAGTAAAAATTTTGATGATCGGGGTCTCCATATTTAGAGAGATTGGTATCTGTTTTGTTCATTAATTCCATTGCTTTATCAGCATATTTATTATCGTTTGTAATATTATACATTAACGCCAATGGAGCTGTAAAGTTTTGAGGAGAGATATCTAATCCATAAGGATTGTTGTTATTGTCACTATCAATTATAGCATCACACATCTGTTTAAAATCTTGCCATCTTTGAGTATTATTGCTCTTTTCTAAGTTAATGGAATTTAATCTCTCTTGCGTAAGCCATAACCTTGGATGTGTTTTATTGGGATAGTAGGCTGGAGGAAATCCATTGAATCCCGTTGATGAAATAACATTAACCGTTCGTGTACGGGTTGTTTCTTTTCCTGCTCTATTTTTGGCAGTGTAGGTTATGGTATAGGTGCCAATAGTATGGACATCAACGGTTCCACTTATGGTAACAGGTATATTTTTTTCTATCTTGTCACTTGCTGTAGCCCCTGGTTCTATGTAGGTTGAATCTTGTATCACATTCATTGGATTATTGCCTAATAGTATAAGTATTGGAACGATGTTGTCAGGGGTAGAGGTATTATTATTTGATCCACCACCACAAGCTGTTAACATGAGTAAAACCATGCTTATAAAAAGCCACTGTAAATATTTAAAAATCTTTTTCTCCTCGAATAATAATTTAAGAGATTTATTCTCTATTTCATTATTATAGAACAATTATGTCACATAATAGTTTTTTATGTTAAAATAACAATAATGATGAAAATTAAAACTATTTTTATTTTACTTTTGTTGATTATAAAGCCAACTTGGGCTTTAGATATTGATAGCAACAGCTCCAATCTGGACCTTTTACCTGTGAGTTCTATCTATATAGATTCAACCCATACGCTCTCCAAAGAAATAATAGAGACCCAAGTATTTACTATTAATACTCAATCTATCCTCACCTTGGGATTTTCGCCCAATAGTGCCTTATGGATAAAATTTACCCTTAAAAATAGGAGCAATCAAAGCATAAAAAAAGTTTTAGAGTATGCCAATCCTCTGACTGAAGAGATATTTTTTTTTGATGGAAACAGAACCATACTAGAGGGAACCTGGCACATAGCCAAAAAGCGTTTTAGCATTAATCCGACATTTCAAATAATACTAAATCCCTATGAAGAGAGAACTTTTTATCTTAAAGCACACTCGACCATCTCAACCGTTATTGCTCAACTTATACTGTGGAATGCTAATGATTTTACTCAAAAAGATAGCAAACAGAAAAATCTTGTGATGCTATTTTTTACAATTCTAATGACGCTTCTGCTATATAACAGCTTTATCTACTTTTTTACCAAAGATAGAGCCTATCTCTACTATATTTTATACCTTAGTGCCATTATTATGAATGAATCGACTTATGCAGGTGTGGCACAACTCTATCTGCTCTCTTCCTATGGGAGTGTGCTTGTTACCCAATATATTATGCTTTTGGTTGCTTTTATGATTGTGACCATTATACTTTTTACCAGAGAGTTTTTACAGACAACGCAGTTTAAAAAATTGGATTTTCTGCTTAAAAGTGTACTCTATTTGGTGCCTATTCTTTCACTGTTAAGTTGCAATAATTTCCTTTTTAACGCCAATATTATTGTTCTTTTTCTGCCCATTGGGGGATTGGTGATTTTTGTTGGTTTTTACGCCTTTTTTCATGGGGTAAAAGAGGCACAATTTTATATTATTGGTTGGAGTATGGTGCTTGTAGCACTTATTGTTACTAATCTACAGACACTAGGTATTTTAAATATCAATGAGTATGTCAAATATATGAATGATGGTGCATTTATTAGCGAAGCGTTTCTCTTCTCTATTGCGTTGGCTCATCGTATTAAAATAACCAATGACAAACTTCTATCTTTTCAATACAATGAACAAAAAAGATTAGAGAAACTTGTTAGCCTCAAAACGCAAGAATTAAAAGCTTCACTTGAAAAAGAGGAACTACTTTATAGGGAGTTAAATCATCGAGTTAAAAACAACTTTCAGATGATTTTGTCCCTTATTAAACTACAGATATTTAAAGCCTCTACACCATTGATAAAAGAGGAGCTAACCACCATTAAAGATAGAATAAACTCTATTGCACATCTCTATGAAATGCTTAAAATCAAAGGAGACAAACCTCTTAAGAGTGAGGAGTATTTTCAAAATATTGTTGACAATATCAAAAAAGGATTTGATATAAAAGTTACCATTACTTATGAGATACGTTATGATTTACCGATTGATAAACTTATCTATTGTGGATTGATACTCAATGAGTTGGTTACTAACAGTTTTAAGTATGCTTTTGAGCAAGAGGGAACAGTTGATATTGCTCTCTATAGAGAAGAGGATTCACTCTATTTGACCATTAAAGATAATGGTAAAGGCTATCCCCCTGCAAATAAGAGAGACTCTTTGGGGCTTACGATTATTGAAACCCTTGTGCATAAACAACTTTTGGGTAAAATGCAAATCCATATACTAAAAGGAGTAGAGAATATCATATCATGGAAAGTTTAAATATTTTAGTGGTAGAAGATGAAAGTTTGGTGGCACTAGAGATAACGCAAACCATTCAGAATTTTGGATACCCCAATGTTGATTATGCAACAACGGCTCAAATGGCAAAAGCCTTACTTCAAGAAAATAGCTTTGATTTAATTTTAATGGATATTAATTTGGGGGAAGAGAGAGATGGTATTACACTCTATCAATCTTTGGCTATAGATACCCCCATTATCTATCTGACTGCTTATAAAGATGATGCAACCATTCAAAAAGCCATAGAGACAAACCCTATTGGGTATCTGATTAAGCCATACAGTGATGATGAGTTAAAAGCACTTATTTTTTTAGCGACCTATAAAATAAAATTAATGCTTTCTCATCAAAATAAAGGTCAAAGATTGGCATTGGGAGCGTCCTACTATTTTGATACCCAAGAGGATAAACTTTTTTATCATGATGTGTTTATTCACCTTGGAAAAAAAGAGCTACAACTGCTTAAACTTCTTATGAGAGCTAAAGGCAATACTGTCAGTTACTACAGCATAGAAAATGAGATATGGGGTTCTCAAAGTGTGAGTAGCTCAACCATACGCACTTTAATCTATCGGTTGAGAGCCAAACTTGAATATAAACTGATTAAAAGTGAACAGAGTAATGGAATTTTCTTAAAAATGTGATTTTACTCCATGGCAGTGCCTCATAAAGGAAGGGTTCACGAAAAAATATTTAACTTTTTAGCTATTTTATAATCTTTTGGATAGTTTAGATTTATAAATAATCTCTCTT
>CAYRVR010000061.1:0-10080 GCA_964427835.1 uncultured Sulfurimonas sp.
ATATTATCAATAAAAAGCTATAATTCCATCAATGAAAAAGAAACCATTATTTACAGTAGAATCTCCATATAAACCTGCCGGTGACCAACCAAAAGCCATTGAAGTCTTGAGTGACTCCATTTTAAAAGGAAACCGCTATCAGACGCTTGAAGGTGTCACAGGGAGTGGAAAAACCCACACTATGGCACGTGTCATTGAAAAAGTGAATATGCCTACTATTATCATGACACATAATAAAACCCTTGCAGCACAACTTTACTCTGAGTTTCGCCAGTTTTTTCCAAATAATCATGTAGAGTATTTTGTATCTTATTATGATTATTATCAGCCTGAGGCATACATTCCTCGTCAAGATCTTTTTATAGAAAAAGACAGTGCGATTAATGACGAACTTGAACGGCTGCGTTTAAGTGCAACCGCCAATCTACTCTCTTATGATGATGTCATTGTTATAGCATCTGTTTCAGCGAACTATGGCCTCGGAGATCCAGAGGAGTACCAAAATATGGTACAAGCACTGGCCGTTGGTGATGAAATTGCACAAAAAAAACTCTTACTGCGTTTAGTAGAAATGGGTTATTCGCGTAATGACAGCTACTTTGACAGCGGACATATCCGTGTAAACGGAGAGAGTATAGATATCTATCCCCCCTACTTTGAGCAAGAAGCTATTCGTATTGAGTTTTTCGGTGATGAAATAGAAGCAATATATACCTTTGATGTCATTGACAATAAAAAGCTAGAAGAACACAAAAGTGTCACAATATATGCAACTTCCCAATTTAGTGTTTCTCAAGAGAAAATGTCTGTTGCCATCAAACGCATTGAAGAGGAGCTTGACGAAAGGCTCGCTTACTTCCAAAAAGAGGGAAAGCTTGTTGAATACCAGCGTCTCAAACAACGTGTAGAATTTGACCTTGAGATGCTCCAAACAACAGGAATGTGTAAAGGAATTGAAAACTATTCTCGACTACTTACAAACAAAAAACCGGGTGAGGCTCCTTTTACACTCCTTGATTATTTTGAACAAAATCATAAAGAGTATCTCGTCATTGTAGATGAATCTCATGTTTCTTTACCACAATACCGTGGGATGTATGCAGGAGACAGAGCGAGGAAAGAGGTACTTGTTGATTATGGTTTTCGACTGCCAAGTGCACTCGACAACCGTCCACTCAAAGCAGATGAGTATATTAACAAAGCACCGCACTACCTTTTTGTATCTGCAACACCATCAGAATATGAACTTGAACTCTCTAGCACAAAAGCAGAACAAATTATTCGCCCAACAGGACTCCTTGATCCTATTATAGAGATAAAATCTTCTGATAATCAAGTAGAAGACATACATGATGAGATAAAAAAAGTTACAGCAAAAAATGAACGCGTCCTCATCACCGTACTTACAAAGAAAATGGCAGAAGCATTGACAAAATATCTGGCAGATTTAGGAATCAAAGTACAGTATATGCACTCAGACATAGATACAATAGAACGCAATCAGATTATACGTTCGCTGCGTTTAGGGGAATTTGATGTACTCATTGGTATCAACCTCTTACGTGAAGGGCTTGATTTACCTGAAGTCTCCCTTGTTGCAATTCTTGATGCAGATAAAGAAGGGTTTTTACGCAGTGAAACCGCACTTATTCAAACTATTGGTCGTGGAGCAAGAAATGAGAATGGTCGTGTTATTCTCTATGCAAATAAAATGACAGGCTCCATGCAACGTGCTATTGACAAAACAAACGATAGAAGAGCAATCCAAGAAGCTTACAATAAAAAACATGGCATTACACCAACAACAACAAAAAGAACGCTTGATGAAAATCTTAAACTTGAAGATCATGGAGGTATTTATCAAAAAAATAAAAAATTAGATAAAATTCCTCCAACTGAAAGAAAGGCTATCATCAAAGAACTCTCTTTGAAAATGAAAGAAGCTGCACGAGAATTAAATTTTGAAGAGGCAGCAAGGCTTCGAGATGAAATTACAAAAATAAAAAAGTTATAGGAAAACAAGTGGAAGATACACTCAATAATTTAGCAACATACGGATATATAGGTCTTTTTATCTACTCTCTAGGTGGAGGATTTGTAGGATTGGTTGCAGCAGGCGTACTTAGTTTTATGGGAAAAATGGATTTAACACTCTCTATTGCAATTGCTTTTAGTGCTAATGCACTGGGAGATGTTCTTCTTTTTTGGCTGACACGCTACCAAAAGACTATGATGGTTGATAGCTTACGAAAACATCGCAGAAAATTAGCACTTGCTCATATTTTGATGAAAAAGCATGGGGACTGGGTTATTTTTATCCAAAAGTTCATTTACGGGCTTAAAACAGTAGTACCAATTGCCATTGCCCTTACAAAATATGATTTCAAAAAATTTGCAATTTTAAATCTGTTTGCAGCAGCAATTTGGGCTCTTGCGTTTGGATTAAGTAGCTACTATTTTGGTGCGATTCTGAGTAAATTTGCACTTTACATTAGTGATAATAAATGGATAGCACCCGTCATTCTTATAGTGATTGGAGGAAGTGTCTGGTTATATATGGAAAAAGTAACGAAAAAGAAAAGTAAAAAGAGATAACCAGAAAGCTTTTAGCTTTCTAGTTTTGGGCCTGCTGTAGAAAAGTCAAATTGACTGTCTGCATCTTGATATCTTTTAAAGTTTTCAATAAACATTGCAGCAAGTTCATCTCTAGCTTTATCAAATGCCTCTTTGTCTTCCCATGCATTTCTAGGGTTTAATAATTCAGGATTGATATCGCCTAAAGTTTTTGGTACTTGTAAGTGGAATGTTTTTGTAGTGTCAAATTCACTCTCTTTGATAGAACCATCAAGGATAGCATTGATACATGCACGAGTATCTTTTAAACTCATACGCTTACCAACGCCATAAGCACCACCAGTCCAGCCTGTATTTACCAAGTAAACATTTACATTATGTTCATCAATTTTCTTACCAAGTAAGTCTGCATAGACAGTTGGATGCAGCGTCATAAATGCTTCTCCAAAACACGCCGAGAATGTTGCAACTGGTTCAGTAATCCCACGTTCTGTACCTGCAACTTTTGCTGTATAACCACTAAGGAAGTAGTACATTGCCTGCTCTTTAGTAAGTTTAGAAACTGGAGGTAAAACACCAAAAGCATCTGCAGATAAAAAGATAATATTTTCAGGATGTCCAGCCATTAAGTCTGGTTTATGATTTGCAATATGCTCTATAGGGT
The DNA here is from genome assembly GCA_964427835.1 of uncultured Sulfurimonas sp. Lineage (GTDB taxonomy): Bacteria > Campylobacterota > Campylobacteria > Campylobacterales > Sulfurimonadaceae > Sulfurimonas. The sequence goes on from CAYRVR010000061.1 coordinate 3,239, forward strand.
ATGAAACACGTGTATTTTCCGTTTTAGAATCATCACTATAATCAACTACACCCTCTTCATTTACAACTACATTTTCTAAAAGTGCATCTTTCTTAATAGCACCAAAAATTTCAGGTTCATGCTCACCATCTAAATTGATGACTTTTGCATAACAACCACCTTCAAAGTTGAAGACACCATCATCATCCCAACCATGTTCATCATCACCAATAAGTGCACGATTTGGATCTGTTGAAAGTGTTGTCTTTCCTGTTCCACTTAAACCAAAGAAAAGAGCTGTGTCCCCGCGTTTTCCAACATTTGCTGAACAGTGCATTGAGAGTTTCCCATCAAGTGGTAACCAGTAGTTCATCATAGAGAAAATACCTTTTTTCAGTTCCCCTCCATACCATGTACCACCAATAATACATAAATTTCTTTCTATATCAAAAAGTACAAACACTTCAGAGTTCATACCATGCTCTTTCCATTTGTCATTGACTGCTTTACAAGCATTTAAAACTGTAAAATCTGCTTGGAATGATTCTAATTCTTCTGTAGTAGGACGAATAAACATGTTTTTTACAAAATGAGATTGCCATGCAATTTCTGTAATAAAACGGATAGATTTTTTTGAAGCAGGACTTGCACCACTATATACATCAGTAACATAGAGATCTTTGCCTGAAAGTTGTTTCTTTGAGAGTTCAAAAAGCTCATCGAAAATTTCTTCACTTATTTTTTGATTGACGTCACCCCATGCAATATATTTGTTAGATGGTGCACGATCTACAAAATATTTGTCTTTTGGACTACGGCCTGTAAAGATACCTGTATCAACAGTAGCGGCTCCACTACTCGTTTCACGCACCTCACCGTTCTTGAGTTCGTGTTCTTTTAGCTCATCAAAGCTAATGTTGTGATACACTTCACCAACATTCTTAAGTCCTAAATCTTCTAACTCTTTTGTTACATTCATATTTTACCTTCTGGTACATATTAGTTGATACTTTTTAGAGATGTATCATTTCTTAGGCTGAAATTATACACTCTATAAACCTAAATTAAAAGTAAACTCTTCAAATTTTTCGAAATATTATGAATAATTAAAATTTATTTAAAAAAAATTAATCTACAAAAATTACTTTAAGGATCTTTCGATAAAATTGCATTTCTTATTTACTGCTCGATTAACTCAGTGGTAGAGTACTACCTCGACAAGGTAGGAGTCACTGGTTCAAATCCAGTATCGAGCACCATTACAAGCCTTTAAAATCTTTTGTATAAATAAAATATATCCCCTGCCCTGTATCGCGTACATCTACATCCACTCTTATTGATTTTGACAGTCCATATTGCAATGTCATACTTGAGGTTATATCATTTTTATAAACAACCCGCACTCTCTTGTTTAAACGGGCTCCTACTTCATATCCCAAGGTTCCATTCTCATTATTTAAAATATTAAGCGTATCCACATGAATGCCTGTTGTTTGATTAAATAGAGTTTTAATTCCACTTCCAAGAAGAAGATAATTGAGGGATGTCGCGTTTCTTTGCTCAGAATTATCAAAAAGTGTCGAAGCTGGTTCGTCAAAAAGTATATAAGAGATGATATCATTTTGACTCATAGCAGGATTAGAAGAAAAAACGAAAACTGGGTTATCAAGTTTATTGCTTATATAAATCACAATATCTTTATAATCTACAGTTTTATAATGCAGTTTTACATTGAGTTCAGGATTCACTTTTTTTGTACCTAGAAATATGAGCTCACTTTTATCAAATGTAAACTCCTTTGAGTGATTTTCGATAGAACCATTAAGAATAGTTATCTTACCAAATATTTTCATTTTTTCCTGAGGTTTTTTTCGCAAGTCAATATGAGGAATAAATTTTACATTAATCTCTTTCGTTTTGTATTTTATTGCACTTTGCGCATCAATTTTAATAGAGAGTGCCAAATTATTTTGCTTTTGTCTTTGCAGATCTTGAACAATAACAATATCATCATCCTCTACAATGTAATTATGTGTTGGCATATACGAGAGGCTCCCTGAAAGTAAAGTAACATTGCCATCTATTATTTGACGCTTGCTACCTCTTACTGTTACATTAATATTCGTCTTCGCCATTACATCAATATTATTTGTTAATAAATGGAACTCTTTACTATGTACATTCAAATCCATACTACTATTGAATGGGTCGATAATTCCTTGTGCCAACAAATTATTGTATATATAAAATTTATCTACATAAAAGACAAGATTATGATTAACCCGAATCAATGAATGTTTGTTTGAATAAAATCTTTCCCCCTTGTAATGGGCTAGATAATTATAAATATGTATGACACCTTTTTCATAACTGGCCCGTAAGCGCACATCATTAATAACATAGCGATTGAGTGCACTTGTTTTTGCACTAAGATAAGGTGCTTTAAAAACGCTTGTAACAGAAAATTTATTTTCAAACAGTATATTCGTATTTATATGGACTTCACCATCATATTGTGTCTCATTTTTTCCTGAACTCATCTGAAGCTCTTTTAATAATATTCTAATGGACGGTATTACACTTTTAATTTTCAGATGAAGATGTTTTGCAAGATTACTATTTCCTTTAAGTGTAAAAGCAGCTGAAGCCAAATTTCCATACCCTTCAATTGGCCTTTGTCTCTCTTTATACACATAAGCTTGAAATATATTCGCACTAACATGCAAACTTTTTCCAGCATCTTCATTGATGTAAGTAAGCTTTAGTGGTAATAAAAGCGATACATTGTAATCTTTATATATACTATTTTTTTTATTTGGTGCAACATTTGCTACAACTTTTTGATATGTCGGTTTATAAACAAAAGTGGCTTGTGTTGATGCAAAATCATCCTTCATTTTAAAATCTCCCCCAACTTGTAAAGGTGAAAATTTTACCGATGCATTTGCCTCAAATGCAAAGAGATGTTTTTGTAGGGCTTGTGGTAAAAAGTCTAAAAAAGAGAGCTGTAGATGTTTATTTTTCAGTTGTACATTGTATTTTTTATAATCCTGAGAACCTATATGTACAAAGAAGTCTGATGCATTAATATCTGCTCTTATAAAATGAGAATTTCCAAAGAGATAAGCATCTATCTCTTTAACAGGAATGGCTGAACTAAAGTTTATACCTTTTAAGTGTATTTGGGAATTATAGCGCCCATTTGCAGTAACTACAGCCCTTTGTTTTACTCTACCGAAATACTCTTTATACCCTGCTATATAATCTGTTTGAAAAGTGTACTTTTTTTGTTGTATATCATAAGCAACTTTTAAATTTTGATTGTACAGAGTAATATTTTTATCTGCACTTGCCACTAAATGTGAAATATGTGTTCTCACATGCACACTATTTTTATTCCAAATGACATCTGCTACTAAAGATTTTGGTAAGGAAGCAATAAAGTGTAAATAACCCTTATGTACATTCTCACTAATATGAAGATCATTAGAATGTCCTATGAATTCATTGTTATCTATTTTTGCTTTTATATTTGCATCCCCATAATAAGAGTGCAGTGAAATAAAAACATCATTTGAATTGAATCTATCATCATAAATTAGATTGTTTGTCTTTAGAGTGAAAATATACTTTTTATGATTTATCACAAAAGTTGTATCTTGTAACTTCATCTTGAGTACGAGAAATGGCATGAGTTGTAAAGAAGATGTTTTCTCCCCATTCGATATACTGTCAAAATTAATATAGAGTCGCTGCGTTTGAATATTTTTTATGATAGGTTTTAATTGAATAAATGACATTAATTTATAATTTATCTGTAGCTTTTGCACACGAAAAATATTTTTATACCGTACATTATACAAAATAACACCATCAAAAAGAGTTCCTTCTACCTTTGAATATGTAACCCCATTTTCTTTGAGGTACTTTTGTGCCAAAAATACCAAAGTATATTTATGTGTAAGTAGCACAATTGCAATAAAAAGAACCAAACTCAAAGCTATTGTTGTTTTATGAAAGAAATGGTAAGTTGACTTTATCAAAAGAGTTCTCCCACATGAAAATGTATTGCATGTTGTTTGAGTGGCTTATAAGGATCAAATCCAAGATCTATAGCTAAGGGCCCAATAACCGTTTCATAGCGTACTCCAAAGCCAGTGCTAAAGTATGCCGTAGTTTTATCTGGTAAATATGTTTGTCCAATGAAACTATTGTCATTAAAAACTACACCATGAAAATTTTTAAACACAGGAAATCTGTACTCCAGTGTTGTTTCTATAATAGAATTAAAGCCTGTAGGATTATTGTTTGCATCCCTTGGCCCTAAAAGTCTATAACCATAGGCTCTGTTACTATTCATACCTCCTGCAAAAAATCGGTATGAATTTGGAACATCTCCCCTATAAACATGTAAAGAACCTATTTTTATTTTTGCTGCAATCCTCTCTTTTTCTATTGGCATTATATAGCCACCGATAAATTCCAATTTATAATAAGTTGCGTTTGATATTTCACTTTTCAAGGAACCTTGCAATTGTGTGTCTGTAAAAAAACCTTTGGATGGATTTAAAATTTCATTACGTTTATCATACTTCCAGCGTAAAGCGGGAGAAATTAAACTAAGCGTTTGATTAGGAAAGAGAAGCGCATCAGTAGTTGCGTAACTTTGAGACGTATCAACTATAAGAGATTCCTGTGCAAAAGACATTTCATCTCTTTGTAAAAAATGTCCTTTTAAGAGAATTCTTCTTTCTAAAAATCCAAAAAAATCTTCATTCTCAAAACTAATTTCACTCCCAAAAAGATTTTTACGTGCAAGTGGCATAGTAAAATTTAATTTTACCGTTTGTTTTATTCGAGTTACGGCACTGTTTAAGGAGAGTGTTTTTAAGTTTCCATAAAAATTTCTATGTTTTACACCGATTGATGCACTGGGTCCTTCATCACTGCTTATCCCCACCCCAACTTGAAAACGGATAGGTTTTTGTGTCTCTTGAATAGCAACTTCTGCTTTGACTCTATTTTTATCATAGATTTTTGTTTTGATGATTGCCTGAGATATGCCTTCATACGCATACAAATTTTTATAACTTCTCTCAATACTCAAAGGAGAATAGACATCTCCAATATGAAAATACAATAAAGAGCTAATAATGTTTTTATCAATATTTCGTGAACTATTAATATCAATTTCTGCAAATTTACATACTTGATTTGGTATTATTTTATACAAAAGTGTTGCACTGTTTTTTACTATATCTATATATGCTTTCGTCCTAAACGCAGCATTCATATAACCATGGTCATAGTATAACGCTTTAATTCGCTTTTTACTTAATACAAATGTGCGTGCATCAAAAATTTCTCCAACTTTTAAACCAATATATTTTTTTATATCAAGAGGAGAGTCAATTGTAATTTTGATCACTTTAACAGGAACATTTTCACGAATATGCACAATCGTAGTATTATTTTCTATCGTGGCATTAATATCAGCATGATAAAACCCTCGCGTTTTATAAAAATCTTTGAGTGTATCTACTGCTATTGGCAGAAGTTTCACATTTATTTTTGGCTTCTCTTTATAAAATTCATAAGGATACGGATCATAAATATCAAGAACCGTATAAAGTTCTCTTGTTGTAATATGTTTATTACCTTGAAAAAAAAGTGGAAGTGTTTTTGAATAAAGGGACGATACTATAATTAAAAAAAATAATATGATCTTTATTTGCATAGAAAGTCTTCTTTAAGAATATTTTTAATCAGAGAGTATATCATAGAAGCGATAAACATTTCTAAGCGAAATTTCATTTTATTCTTTAGTATATAAAAATATTATATCACTCCCTCAGCAAATCTAGTCTATAATCACATTTTTATAACAGTACAAAAAATATAACACGAATGGAATTATTCAATGAAAAAAACACTCATAATACTAAGCATTTTTTCTCTTATAAATCTGAATGCATTTGAGCTTAACATTGATATGGGAGCAGGAACATACTACACAGGTATGAGAGGCAAGCTTATCTACCAAAAAGAGTTTTGGAAAGATTCAACGGCAGCAATAGATCATGAACAAGCAACATCTTTTTATCTCTGGAGTAATATAGAAATAGACAAACGCTACTGGCCAAACATAAGACTGGAGTATTCACATATAAACTCTATAGGAAAGTCTTTTATACATATCAATACTTCTTCTGATGCAATTAATCAGCTTATCCAAGCTATAGAAGAAAAACTCGCACCACTTGATATTACCATAAATAACAAATATTATGACAGCCGTCTTCTACAAGAGACTTATGAAGCGTATCTGTATTATGATTATTTTAAACAAAACAATATTGCCCTCCTAAGTCTTGGAATAGGATTCAGACGATTTGATTTTGCCTATAATGCAACACTTATCAATGGTCTGGATTTTACAGATAGTGGAGGAGATACAATACCTGTACTTTTTCTCAAATCCCACTATGGACTTAAAAAAGAGAGCGATGGTTCCCAATTAAGTTTTGAAGTTGATGCTAAGGGGTTTTATTATGGTCAGTCTCAGCTGTATGAGTCTGCCTTCAAAATAGATTTTTTAATGCCATACAATACAAGTACAACACTTGGATTCGAGTTTGGTTATAAATACAGTTATATTAATATTCAGGGAGAACAAGCAGATACAGTTGCTGGGAATATGAAAACATCCGGCTTTATGGTCGGTCTAGTAGGACACTTTCAATAAGCATTATTCTTGTTTGAATACATTAATAAAAATAGTGAGAAAAATTTTTTGAGTTTATATAAAATGTAGTATGGTGCGCCCGACATGATTCGAACATGTGACCGCTGGTACCGCAAAC
>CAYRVR010000062.1:0-7094 GCA_964427835.1 uncultured Sulfurimonas sp.
GGGCAGGTCCTGCAGGGATTGCAACAGCAATTGAGAGCTATTTGCAAGGCATAAGAGATATTGTTTTACTCGAAAAAGATGTAAATCACAACTCTACTATTCGAAAATATTACAAAGATCAAAAACGTGTTGATTTGGAGTGGAAAGGGCAAAAAGTAGATTTGTATGGAAAAATTCACTTTGTGGATGGAACTAAGGAGAGTACACTTGATCTTTTTGATGAACTTTTAGAACATCATGATATTGAACTTAAAACGCAGGTAGAAGTGGCTTCTATAGAGAAAAAAGAGGACTATTTTGAAGTGCATATGGCTGGTAAAAGTATTTTTGCAAAGTATGTTGTTGTTACCATAGGTCGTATGGGTAAACCAAATAAACCAAGTTATAAAATTCCCCCTGCTATACGTAAAAAAGTAAATTATACTGCTGATGAATGTAAAGGTGGAGAAAAGATCCTTGTTGTTGGCGGTGGTGACAGTGCTGTAGAGTATGCCGTTGATTTGGCTGAAAATAATGATGTTGCAATTTGCTACAGACGTGAAACTTTCCGTCGTGCAAATCCGACAAACCAACAAAACATTGCCAATGCGATTGCACACGATGAAGTACGTCCGATTTTAGGGGTGAACATTGATGGACTTGAAGCTACTGAAGATGGAAAAATCAAAGTCTTGTTCCATGAGATAGAACCTGAGGTGTTTGACAGAGTTATTTACGCCATTGGTGGAACAACGCCAAGTAGCTTTTTGGCAAGTTCAGGCATAAAAGAAGCAGATGGAAAACCTGTGCATGATGAACATTATGAGACAAATGTGAAAGGGCTTTTTGTGGCTGGAGATATTACGCAAGAGAGCGGTGGGAGCATCGCTTTGGGCTTAAATCATGGGTATGACATTGCGACATACATTAACTCTCTGGAGCACTCTTAAGCTTATAAAGATTAATAAGTTTAATGAGTATCATTACACCTATGACCTGAAAGAGCGCTGCTAAAATAAAGGCGTAGTAGTGCAGAGTATCTATGGACTCTGCACTAAAAGCAAGTGTTGCCATTGCAATGAGAAGCGTGAGTGGCATGGAGTGTGAGAGACCAAAAAGAATGGTATTTATAAACCCTAACTCTTTATAAAATACTACGGAAGCGATGAGCCTCATAAAAATCATAACAAAGGTGATGATAAGTGCTTCTTTGATGAGTCCGGGCATTAAAAGTGCATCAAGATGGAACGAACTTCCGATGTGAATAAAAAATATAGGAATGAGAAATCCAAAACCAAATGAGGCAAGCTTTTCTGGTAATTCATGCTTATGCTCAAAAAATGTTGGTATAAAAATTCCCGCTAAAAAAGCTCCAAATGCAAGCTCTAGATGTAAGTAGAGCATAGCCCCTACAAGAAGAAAAAATATTCCCATAGAGAGGCGAATGTCCTGTTCTGCCTTGTCTTGATGGGGCATAAGTGCTGTAGCTACTTTAGGAAACCACCAAAAAAGTAGTTGCATAAAGCGAAAGAGTAAAAACATAAAAAGCAAAAAGGCAAGGAGTGCCATAATGGTTTGAAAAAGCCCAAGCCCAAGCCCAAACTTGAGTGCAGCTGCTGTAATGGTTAAAATAACAATACTCGCAACCTCTCCAATACCTCCAACAACCATAGAAAGGTTCAGCCATGGGGTTTTACCATACTCTTTTGAGAGAGAGGCTACAAGACCTACAGAAATCAAAGGAAGCAAAACAATAAAGATCTTTCCTACATGAAACTGCATAGCAAAGGCGATAGAAAATATGTAAAGAATAAGGAGATATATAGATGCTTTTTTTACGATTATAGGTGGTGTTTTGAGTACATTTTTGAGGTTGATCTCAGTACCGGCAATAAACATTAAGTATAAAAATCCAAATTCTGCAACAAGATTAAAAAGATGTTCATCATGTAAAAAACCTGCATATCCAAACAAAGAACCTAAAATAATTTCAATAGGAGTTGTGGGTAAACGCAGCGTTTTGGCAAAAAACGGCGATAACATTATAATGAGTGAAATAGTCACAATGAGAATAACGTTATCGTACATAATGCTTAGACTTGTTTCGCAATCTGTAGGTTGAGTGCTTTGAGCATCTCTAAATCCTGATGCATCTCTCTGCCTTTTGTTGTCAAATAGTTTCCAATAACTATGGAATTTGCACCATTTTGAAAGATTTCAGCTTGACGGGAGCCAAAAAGGAGTTCACGTCCTCCTGCTACCATAATACGATCGGCTGTATCTATAGTTTCTCGTGTGAGCCTTATAAGAGAGAGTGCTTCATCTACTGAGAGAGGGTTTGGTTCTAACTCCAAGGCTTCATTATGGTGGTAGAAGTTGATTGGAACTGAGGTAGGGTTCAGTGATTTGAGAGATTCTAACATAGAGAGCCTATCTTCTTGTGATTCTCCTAGTCCAAATATGCCACCGCTAATAAGTACAAGACCCGCTGCGTTTACATTTTGGCATGTCTCATAACGTTCACTCCATGGATGGGTTGTACAGATTTGTGGGTAGAAAGCTTCGCTTGTTTCAAGGTTATGGTTATAGGCTTTAATACCAGCTTCTTTGAGTACGAGAAGTTGCTCAAGTGTTGCTGTCCCATTGCAGGCGATTAAACGCAGCTCGGGAGCTACTTTTTGTACTTCTTGTGCCACATTACAGACAAATGCTAAAGTTTTATCATTTAATCCCTTATCGGCAGTAACAAGACAAAATCCAAGTGCACCATTATCGCGTGCTATTTGTGCTTCATCAAGTATTTGCTGCATCGGCTTTTGTTTGTAGCGTTGTATATCTGCTTTATAACGGACACTTTGTGAGCAAAATTTACAATCCTCTTTACAGGTTCCGCTATTGATATTACAGATAGAACATAAAAATATCTCTTGAGTCATTACTTCTGCCTTTTAAATGAGAACGTTTCATTGAGAACGTAGTTCTCTTGCTCTTTACTCTGTGTGTAGTATTTTACAATAAATTCATCATCAAGTACTTCTAGTAAAATAGATTCAGAAAGAGGTTTACTTCTTGCACAAATTTCACCTGGGTTTAAAAAGAGCGTTCCATCGATAAACTCAGTTTTAAAGGTATGCGTATGCCCATGTATGACAACTTCTGCATCAGCGCTCATATAAAAGGGAAGATGCATCAGCTTAAACTTTGTGTTTGCAAGTTTGAAGTAGTAGGGCTCTTGAACAAGGTGGTATCTGTTATGGTACTCTGCTAAGTGTGCGTCGTTATTGCCATAGACGGCAATGTACTTTTTCCCACTCTCTTGGAGTATGTCAAGCGTATCTGGATCGACAATATCACCAGCATGAATAAAAAAGTCAGCACCATTGTCCAAAAGCATATTTACAGCTTTTTTTGCCTTTTTTACTTTGGTATGGCTGTCAGATATGATTCCTATTTTCATTGCCTACTTCTTCTCATCAATCTCTTCACGAGGTGTTCGTGCTTTACACTTCACACACTCATAAACTTCTTTGTTTCTATAGGTTCTTGGAGCAAGTACGCCACTGCAACCCTCTTCTTTACATTTAATAGTAGTTGGTTCAAATTTAGAGATAAATTTACAATCAGGATAGTTTTCACATCCCCAAAAAGGCCCACGACGAGAATTTTTCAGACTGATTTTACCACCACAATCAGGACATGGAGTTTCACTTACTTTTTCTTCTACATTGATGCTTTTGGTATTTTTACAATCAGGGTAGTTTGAACATGCTAAAAATTGCCCGTTACGGCCATTTTTAACAATCATATCAGCGCCACATTTGTCACACTTCTCATCGGCCGTTGTCTCTTTTTTCTCTACCTTGTTGCCCTCTTCATCACACTGTTCTGTATATTTACATTTTGGAAAGCCTGAACATGCTATGAAATTTCCAAAACGACCAGAACGTAGTAGAAGCTCGTGTTCACCACATTTAGGACATGTTCGCCCAAGTGGTTTTGCAAGTTTTAGGGAGACTATGTTTTGTTTTCCCTCTTCTATCTGTTTCATAAACTTTTCATAAAACTCTAAAAGCAGTTTTTGCCAGTCCACTTTTCCCTCTGCAATTTCATCGAGTTCCTCTTCCATCTCCGCTGTAAAGTTAATGTCAACTATGTTTGGAAAGTTTTTTTCCAAAATTTCTGTTACAGTAAACGCAATCTCTGTTGGAATGATCTGTTTTTTCTCAATGGTTACATAGGTACGGTTTGAAAGCGTAGCAATAGTCGGTGCATAGGTTGATGGACGCCCAACGCCCTCAGATTCAAGCTTTTTAATAAGACTCGCCTCAGAGTAGCGTGATGGCGGCTCTGTAAAGTGTTGCTCTGGTTTTACACTTTGTACTTCTGCTTTATCTCCCTCTTTAAGCGTTGGAAGGAGTTTGTCTTTGTCTTCGGCTCCTGTTACTGCATAAAAACCGTCAAATATCAGCTTTCTACCACTTGCACGGTATTCATTTTCATTGCCTTGAAAGATGATGCTTTGTTGCTCAAATTTTGCATCTTCCATTTGACATGCCATAAAACGCTCATAAATGAGACGATAGAGTTTAATCTCATCTGCTTTTAAAAAGCTTTGTGCAACTTCTGGCGTAAATTGCAACATAGTAGGGCGAATAGCCTCATGCGCTTCTTGTGCACCTTTTGCTTTTTTTGTATAGACTTTGGGCTCTTTTGGCAGATACTTTTTGCCAAATCTGTTTTCTATAATGCCGCGAACAGCACCGACAGCTTCTTGGGCAAGGTTGAGTGAGTCGGTTCTCATGTAGGTAATAACCCCGGAAGTTCCATCAGGAGTTTTTACACCCTCATAGAGTGTTTGTGCTATCATCATTGTCTTTTTTGGAGTAAATCCAAGCTTACTTGATGCCGTTTGTTGCAAGGTTGAAGTCATAAATGGTGGAGGCGTTGCAGATTTTCTCTGTTTTGTTTCAATTTTAGCAATAACAAAAGCATCATTTTTGACACTTTGTGTAATAGCTTCTGCTTGCTCTTTATTTTCTATAGAGAGTTTAGAGAGTTTTTCACCTTTATGTTTGATGAGGTTTGCATCAATGTTTGTTTTAAAAACAGTGTCAATGCTCCAGTACTCTTGAGGAACAAAGGCTTTTATTTCGCGTTCACGATCGACTACAAGTTTAAGTGTTGAAGACTGAACACGTCCACCACTAAGACCTTTTTGGATTTTAGAAGCAAGTAATGGTGAGAGTTTATACCCCACAATTCTATCAAGCAGACGACGGGCTTGTTGAGCGTTTACCATATCCATATCTATTTTACGAGCAGACTCTAACGCATGCTTTATAGCTGTTTTTGTAATTTCATGAAAGACTATACGAGGGAGTGATTCTGGATCTTTTTTAATAGCATGGGCAATATGCCACCCAATAGCTTCTCCTTCGCGGTCCTCATCGGTCGCGATATATATAGTGTCAGCTTTTTTTGCTTTTTCGCGTATCTCTTTTACAGTAGGTGCGTTTTCTTTAGCAACAGAGTATTTTGGCACAAGTTGGTGCGTTTCTTCATCAAGGGTAATTCCAAAACGGCTTTTTGGCAAGTCGCGGATGTGTCCTTTAGAGGCAATAACATCATAGTTCTTGCCTAAAAAGTTCTTGATAGTACGCGCTTTAGCGGGTGATTCGACAATAATTAAGTTCAATTCTTTTTCCTATATATAGTATAGTAATTCGTTTTTTGATTTTGGAAGTGTACCCTAAAAAATATAAATTGTAAAAAATTGTACAAATTTACACTTTTTTCTAAAGTATTTTTTTTGGCTGACGATATTGTTATAGTCTCGGGCAAGGAAGCCTAAAGATAAAATAAAAACACAAGAGCGAAAGGCTCTTCCATAGAAAAGGATTTATTATGGGTTTTAGAATTAATACAAACGTAGGTGCTATGCAAGCACACCGTAATGCGGCAATGAACAATTTACAACTTGACAAAAGTTTAAATAGATTGTCCTCTGGTTTAAGAATCAATCATGCTGCTGATGATTCAGCTGGTTTGGCTATTGCCGATAAACTTGCTGCACAAGCAAATGGTCTTGGGCAAGCACAAAGTAATGCAAATGATGCAATTGGGCTTATTCAAACTGCTGATGGTGCATTAGATGAATATACAAAAATTGCACAACGTATTAGAACACTTGCTGTTCAAGCATCGAATGATACACAAGATGCTCAGTCAAGAAGCTATATTCAAACAGAGGTAAATCGTCTTATCAGTTCTGCAAGTTTTATTAATACGCAAACAAAATTTAATGGAAAATCACTTTTTACAGGAAGTAGTTTTACATTTCATGTTGGTGCATATAAGGATGAAATCACAAAAACGACAATTAATACTATGACAGCGGCAAATGTTTTGGGTAAGGCTGGTGTTTCTACACAATCTACAGCAGAGGCGACAATTAGTGGTATGGATAGTGCATTGAAAAAAATTGATACACTCCGTGCGAAATTAGGTGCTGCTCAAAATCAACTTGAATCTACAGTAAGAAACAACTCTACTGCTCAAGTAAATGTTACTGCTGCTGAATCGCAAATTCGTGATGTTGATTTTGCTGCTGAGTCTGCAAACTTTAACAAAAGAAATATCTTAGCGCAATCTGGTTCATATGCTATGAGTCAAGCAAATTCTGTACAACAAAATGTACTTCGTTTACTCCAATAGTACAATTTGATCTTTCTTTTAAACCAAGCTTTTTAGGCTTGGTTTTCTTCCACTTCTTCTAAAAAATCTTCTAAATACTCTTTATAATATTTTATAAGTCTTGTCAGTTGTGTTATCAAAAGTTTTGTGAGCTTTTTGATATGTCTTTTAGAATTGGTAATCTCTTTTGTATTGATAAAATCAAAAATATAACCACTTGTCATTTGTATATAGAGAGAGATGACTTTGTCTGTATCACCTACTTCGTTTCTCCCATCTTCTGCTAAAATATCCATAAAAAGGCCAATGAGATCATAATGGAATTTATCAAGGGAACTAAAATGTTGTTTTTCAAAGGCATGCAGAAGTGTTAGGATGTTTATAGCATGTTCTATGCGTTGTTTGATGATTGCTTTTTCTTC
>CAYRVR010000062.1:7194-8689 GCA_964427835.1 uncultured Sulfurimonas sp.
TTCTCTTCCATCTCAAGCACATGGTTAATATCTAATTTTGTGCTGTGTACATGTTCATCTAAATGTGTTTGTCCTGTTTTAGCATCAAGTGCCATATCAAGACCTAACACATAGAGTTCTTTTGTTTGAAGTTTTAAAGCCATTGCATAGCTCATAATGCCAACATTAGATGCAGTAAGCTCTCCATAGCCTTTTTTGATGGTTGCTGCTGCTTGGAAAATATATACATTCTCTTTGTTGAAAGCTGTAGAAAATTCTGGGTAGGTAAAAGATGCAAACAGAGCAATGGAATCTTTGAAAAATTCCATTGATTGGACATTTTCCAAATGCTTCATGCTTGCCTCAAAGCCATCTACATGGGTGATGATGTCTGGCTTTACACTGTTTTTTTCTAAAAGTCCCATAGCGGCACTCACCGCGATAATGGTAAAATTATTTTGGTTTTTTGCAACCCACTCAATATTTTTTTGTAAAGACGGACCTGCTGCAAGGAGTAAAACAGGTTTGTTTTGGAGAAGTTTCTTTTGGGCTAACGCATTAATATTTACATATTTATAGTGTTCTTTTATGTAATCAAGCGGTCGTAGATATATCTGCATAACTGCAGAGTGAGGAAATTTAAGATAATCTTGGGAAATAATAATACTATGGATGATTTTTAGCTTTTCAGTGGAGTGGCTTAGAAGCTGAAAGTATTTGATGTAGTGGTTATAAATGGGCATCTCTCGTAAAAAAGCCTGTGTTTTTGCACGGAACATATCATCTTCATCAAATACTGAAAATATCAGTGTTGCTCCATTTTCTGTAAGTTGTTTGTAATCTGTCACAAAAAGAGAGAGGTAGAAGAGTTCTAAATCATCTTCAATAATAAAGTAAGTATAGGCATTTATCTTTTCATGTATTTTACTAATGTGCAGTCCAAGTCCGACACCCAGAAAAATGAACTTATAGAGTTTTTTCATTGTTGTCTCTTTGTTTGCAAACTGTCCAACATAATCTATGATAGGGGCAACAGTAACAAGTGAAGATTCAAGAGGGCTCATCTTTTCATACTCCTCTAAAGCATCTTTACTGAAACGAAGATCTCGAAACGTTTCAAAGAGATTATCCTTTTTGGAGTAATCTATGCTTTTTGCAATCAGATTTGCATGTTCTAGGGAATCCATATCATAGAGCCATTTTCCACTTGAGAGTTCTACGACATCAAAATAGCCATCTTCTCTATATTCAAGGTCATATTTTGGAGTGTAGTATCCATTTTGGAGTGCATTTTCAAAAGCACTCAATTGTCCGTACAATCCTTGGTGCTCTTGTTGAAAATAGAGCATGTTATTGGTGTAGGTGTTTTGTGCTTGTATTTCTATAGTTGTGCTATCCATTATTTTTCCTGTAGTAAAAAAGTTGCAAAATCAAAATCAAGCTTTGTATCTATATCAATTGACTCTTTTTGTGGCATGATGTAGGCATAGATGTTTTCATCTAAAAAGAAACTATT
>CAYRVR010000062.1:8789-9999 GCA_964427835.1 uncultured Sulfurimonas sp.
CTTGTGGGCTGTAAAAGAATGATATAATCAAAATTTCTCTTACAGGTTTTGATGGTATTTGTAATCACATCTATAGTTGTGGCGTTATCGTTAGAGAGTTTTGCTGATCTTTTAATCTTCTTTATATTGTATTGGTCTGCGATATTTAAAATTGTATCATCATCACTAGATACTACGATTTCATCGATATATTTGCTCTCTTTTGCTGCTTCAATACTCCATGCAATGAGAGGTTTATCGCCAAGAGGCAAAACATTTTTTCTAGGCAATCTTTTGGAACCACCTCTAGCAGGAATGATAGCTAAAAAAGTTTTTTCATGCAACATTAAAATATCTCTTTATATTCAGTTTGTGCTTGTTCAAAATCACTCATACGGCCAATATCGAGCCAATATTCATGGATAGGAAAAGATATACTTTTGAGATCATTATGAATGATATCTTCAAAAAGTGTCGGCATATCATAAAATTCATCTTTTGGAATATATTCAAAAACCTGAGGAGAAAGGACATAGATACCGGCATTTACAAAAAATTTATGGACAGGTTTCTCCTCTATAGATACGATTTTACTTCCATCTGTTTGAATGACTCCATAAGGAACTTGATAATCATACTCTCGTACACACATAGTCGCTACAGAGTTTTCAAAAGAGTGAAAATCTAAAAGATGTTCAAAGTTTACATTTGTGAGCAGATCGGCATTCATAACAAAAAATGGTTTTTGAGGACGCTCTTTGATTAAAGAGAGTGCTCCTGCCGTTCCAAGGCGTTTATTTTCTTCAATATAGTCAATATTTACGCCTAATGCACTTCCATCACCAAAATACTCTTTTATCATCTCTGCCTTATAATTGACACTTATTGTTATATTTACAAAGCCATACTTTGCAAAATTTTCTATAATTGTTTCTAAAATCGGTTTATTTCCAACTTTTAAAAGAGGCTTAGGGGTCTCCTGCGTGAGAGGGCGTAGCCGTGTTCCTAAGCCTCCTGCCATTAAAATGACACGATTCTTTTTTGCATTTGTTTTAAGAAGTTTTGCCAAATCTTCAATCTTAACAAGTTTACCCTCATCATCGACAATAGGAATCTGATAGATTTGTTTACGAATAGCTTTTTGAATGATAAGCTCTTTAGAATCATTAATGTTGGCAAGAGTTGGTTCTTTAAAGTAAAGATTCTCAATTGAAGACTCTAAAGTTAGACC
>CAYRVR010000063.1:0-2788 GCA_964427835.1 uncultured Sulfurimonas sp.
AACTCAACCGTTAACTCTCCCACAAAAAGCTCCAAAACTTGACAAATTAAGTATAATTAAAGTATACTTTTTATACTTAACAAAAAAGGATTTATGTAAATTTGAGTATGACGAAAAGAAAAGTCAAATCAATAAAGAGAAACACAACATAGATTTTGTAGAAGCTCAAAAGCTTTGGCAAGATGATAATGCTCTTGTTGTGCCTGCTAACATTATTGATAACGAAATTCGCTATGCACTCATCTCAAAAATACTTACTAAATGCTTTGTCGTAATATTTACAATAAGGGAAGACACAAACAGAATTATCAGTGTCCGAAGATGTAGAAAAAATGAGGAGAAAAATTATGAAAACAATAACAGCTAAAGAGTTTGACGAAAAGTTTGATAATGGTGAAGATATAAGCGAATATCTTGATTTTTCAAAAGCGGCAAGACCCAATGCTTTAAAAACAGATACAAAGAAAGTAAATGTGGATTTTCCACAATGGGTGATAGAATCATTAGATAAAGAAGCAAAAAAGATAGGTGTTACTAGACAATCAATCATTAAAGTTTGGATAGCTGAACGGCTTAAAGAAGAGTCTGGAAATTTATTGGCTGTCTTCGACCGTTAGCAAAAGGATATAAATGTTTATAATATCATTAACTTATATAGTCGATTTAAAGGAAGAAATATATTATGAATAACCACTATTTAATCCATCTGCCGCATAGTGGCACTAATGTACCTAGTGAATATTTAAGCGATTATCTATTGCCAAGAGATAAGTTGGAAGAAAACATTTACCAATATTGTGACTTATATACTGACGAATTATTCAGTAGTTTACTTGAAAATTTTGGTGGTGTAAAAAGTTCGTACTCTAGGTTGTTTTTTGATCCTGAAAGATTTGGAGATGATGGACAAGAGGATATGTATAAAAAATATAAACTTGGATGGTTTTATGAAAATGCCATCCTTTGTAAAACGCCTTTAAGAAAAACAAACAATAAAAATAGCATAAGAAAATATTTTGATGATCACCATAAAGAACTAAATAATAAAACAAAGCAAAAACTTGACTTATATGACAAGTGTACAATCATTGATTGCCACTCATTTTCAAATGAACGGTATTGGTTTCATGATAAAGATATTTATTTACCTGATATTTGCATTGGTTTTGAAGAGAATCATGCAGATTATGAACTTATTGAAATCATAAAAGATGAGTTTAAAGAATATGATATTGGTATAAATACACCTTATTTAGGTAGTTTAGTGCCAACTGATTATTGGCAAAAAGATTTCAGAGTAAAATCCGTTATGATAGAGATAAATAAAAAGTTGTATCTCGAATCTGACAACTTGACAAAGAGTGATAATTTTTATCTTATAAAACAGAAAATTGAAAATATTTTAGAAAAAATAAGATAAATGATGAATGTGCAAATTTAAATGAAGTGAGCAATAATTCTATAATAATAAAAGAATTTTCAGTTCATATCTGTAATAATCACAGAAGAGCATATATTGATGGAGCTATTGGCAAAGAGTTACAAAGATAAAGATATAGAAAAAAAAGGATGAAAAATGAAGAGACTGTTTTTTTGGATAGCTGTTTTATTTGTTGCGGTGGTATCTCATGCAGATGAGGCAAAGATTGATTTACATAAATTTATATTAGCAGATAACCAGCAAGAATTTAAATGTGATGGTAGGCAATACTGTAGCCAAATGCGTTCGTGCGCAGAAGCAAAATTTTTTATAGAGAACTGTCCAAATACTAAAATGGATGGTGACCATGATGGAAAACCATGTGAAAATTGGTGTGGACACTAAGTTTTAGTTACTTCCACTCTCTTCTACACATTACTACACAAACCCTTGCTATACTTTTCTTTTAATTTGAGAGGGAAGTATTATGAAAAAGTTACTACTGTTTTTAGCATTAAGCACTTTAGTTGTGGCAAAGACGCAGACCATTGTTTTTGCAGCTGGTTGTTTTTGGGGTGTTGAGAAGTACTATGACAATTTAGATGGTGTTATAGAAGCCCGTTCGGGATATGCCGGGGGCAATTATGAAAATCCTACATACAAACGTGTTTTGCAGGAGAGGTCTCCAGAAAAAGGCATTAAAAACTATGCTGAATCTGTTGAAGTTGTTTATGATGACACAAAAATTTCAACTGAAAAACTCATCAAAAGTTTTTGGGAGTTGCATGATCCGACACAAGGCAACAGACAAGGTAATGATGTTGGAAATAACTACCGTTCTGCTATCTACTACACAACAGACAAGCAAAAAGCCATAGCGTTGCAAACAAAAGCTATGTATCAAAAGCTTTTAACAAAGGCTCACTATGGAACTATTACAACCCAAATACAACCTTTAGAAAAGTTTTACCCAGCTGAGGATTACCACCAAAATTACTTAGCTAAAAATCCTTTTGGCTACTGTCCAAACCATGCTACAGGTGTAAAATTTACCAAACAGATGCACACAACAGTGCCACTCATAGTTATGGGAGGTAAGGAGATCATAGTTGTCAAGGCAAAGCACTGTGGGTTTTGCGAAAAATTTAAAAAAGATGTCTTAAACAATTACAAAGGGACAATCCCACTCCGAGAGGCATATAAAAACCAACTCGCTGCGTTTAAGATACATAGTAAAATAGAGGGGACGCCAACCATTCTCTTTTTCCAAGATGGCAAAGAGGTCTATGCACATACTGGTTACATGGATGAAAAGTCCTTTTATAAGGCTCTTGCTGCGTTTAAGCTCGGAAAAGGGAGTGAAGGTTA
>CAYRVR010000063.1:2888-9998 GCA_964427835.1 uncultured Sulfurimonas sp.
TGCTACAATAAAGTATGAAAAATAAGTTCCTTTCTACCCTTGTTCTACTGCATGCTTTTTTTATTCCTCTTCTTGGGGCAAATGCGCTTGAAAAAGAGACCTCACCTTATTTGCTCCAGCATGCAACAAATCCTGTAAATTGGTTTGCATGGAATAACGCTGCGTTTGAAAAAGCAAAGAAAGAGCACAAGCCCATTTATCTCTCCATTGGCTATGCAACATGTCATTGGTGCCATGTTATGGAAAAAGAGTCATTTACAAATAAAAAGATTGCAGCACTTTTAAATAAATACTTCATCTGCATAAAAGTTGACAGAGAAGAACTTCCACAAGTCGATGCACTCTATCAAAAAATTTATAAACATTACAAACAACACTCCGCTGGTTGGCCGTTAAATGTTTTTCTTACTGAAAATAGAAAGGTTTTTTACATAAGTGGCTACATTCCACCCGTAAAAAGAAGTTATGCAGAAGGTTTTACAACACTTTTACCCTACTTGCATAAACTCTATACACATAAACAGGCACTGCATCGTGCTGTAAATAGCATTGAACACCCTCTTATGCAAAAAGCAACTTCTTCTAAACGCAGCTACAATGCAAAAGAGTATGCTTTGTTTTTAAAAAAGAGTTATAACAGTGATTACCCTGGATTTGGGGATGCAAAACAGTTTCCAGTTGCTTCAAAAATAGCACTTATGCTTGATTTGGCACAACTAAACAACGATACAGAACTCTACAAAGATTACTTTTCACTTCTTGATGTTATGGCTTTACATGGTTTATATGACCATATTGATGGGGGCTTTTTTCGTTACAGCACAGATAGAGAGTGGGAAATACCGCACTTTGAAAAGATGCTCTACACGCAAGCTGAGCTTCTTCCTCTTTATGCCAAAGGCTATGTTCTCACACAAAAAGAACTCTACCGAAGTGTTGTGCAAGAGACAGTTGCTATGCTCGATAAAAAGTTTCGCTGGAAAAATTTCTATTTTAGTGCTAGTGATGCCGATTCAGATAAAAAAGAGGGAGGGTATTATATTTTCTCACAACAAGAAGTACAAGAGGCTTTAGAAAAAAATCCTCATGCAAAAGAGATAAAAGATGCCCTTGGTTTTGCACTTTTTGGAAATATACATGGCGATGTTCATCTTAGTTTCAACACACAAAAACGTCCAAAAGGTTTTCATACATTTCAACGTGCTTTACAAAAGGTACGACAAAAAAGAACATTTCCTTTTATTGATACCAAAATAAATACAGCTTGGAATGCAATGATGATTGAAGCACTTTATAAAGCTGCAATTGTCAATGCAAAATACGCACAAAAAGCAGATGAACATCTTAAGGCTCTGAGTCAATTAATGTTTCGCTCACATGAACTTTACCATCAAACTATACCGCAACATCTCCCAAAACAAAAGGCATTCCTTGAAGATTATGCCTTTTTTATTGGTGCATTGATCGCTTCGTATGAAAACAATTTTGAGATGGAAAAACTTTCTTTTGCAGAGTATCTTTTTTTCAGAGCAAAAGAGAAGTTTTACAAAAATGGAATCTGGTATATGAGTGAAAAGCACCTTGTAAAAGCACCGCTCAATGATAAGTACTATACCTCTGCACTAGCAAAAATGATGCAAAATGCTATGAAGCTTGCAGCACTTAAAGAGTCTTTTCGTTATGAGAAATTTGCACGTAAAAATCTTCTTTCACTACAAAAGCACCTGCAAACAACAGATGATTTCTCCCCTGCCCTTGTTCGAGCATACCTTATGCAAAAACATGGAGTTGTTGCCATTAAAAGTAATGCTAAAAATCTGCAAAAAAATGCAAGTGCTATTGCAAAACTAGACTATCCTTACATTGTAAAACTTGCCCAAAATTATAGCTTTTATCTTGTCTGTACCCTCCGACAATGTTTTTTTAAAAGCCCTACATTTACACCACTCATACAAAAAATCAAAAGCTTTACAGAGTAGTCACGCTATAATGTGAAAAATTATTTAGGAAAAGTATGCAAGTTACAAGAAGTATAGGTCTTTTAGGTGCGATCTCCATCGGTATTGGAGGAATGGTTGGAGGTGGTATTTTTGCTGTTCTTGGAGAAGCTGTCTCTCTTGCACATGGAGCAACTGCCGTTGCGTTTGCCATTGGAGGGCTCATAGCTCTTTTAACAGCTTACTCGTATGCAAAACTCTCTGTAACATACCAAAGTGAAGGTGGAACGGTTACATTTATAGACAAAGCCTTTGGAGATAATGTCCTCTCCGGTTCTGTTAATCTTATGCTATGGCTGAGTTACCTTGTAACGATTTCACTCTATGCTACTGCGTTTGCCTCCTACGGTGCAACTTTTTTTCCACACCAATCACCTTGGCTGGACCATTCGCTTATATCGGCTGCAATCATTGCCCCTGCCATCATAAACCTTGTAAGTGCTTCTTTTGTTGGAAAGAGCGAAACAATCATTGTTGTTATAAAAGTTTCTCTTTTGGTGCTTGTGATTGCTGCTGGTGCTTCGTATGTAGAGCCTTCGCGAATGTCACCGGAGCATTGGGGCTCTTCCTTTTCTATCATCGTTGCGGGTATGATTATATTTGTAGCCTATGAAGGGTTTGAACTAATTGCAAATTCCGCTGAAGATATAAAAGAGCCTACAAAAAATCTTCCACGAGCATTTTACGCTTCTGTCATTATCGTCATAGCCTTGTATGTTCTCATTGCTATTATAACAGTTGGATGTGTCAGTGAAGATGTTCTTATGAAAGCAAAAGATTATGCCTTAGCTGCAGCAGCAAAGCCCTCTCTTGGTGAAATGGGATTTAAATTAGTTGCGTTTGCCGCCCTGCTCTCAACCTTTTCTGCCATAAACGCAACTATTTATGGAAATGCACGTTTAGGTTATATCATTGCAAAAGATGGCAAACTACCACATTCATTAATGGATGAAGATAAACGCAGCGGTGTTCCTTTCCGTGGTGTTTTATACACCACATTGCTTAGTTTAATCCTTGCAAATAGCATCGATTTAACAGAAATAGCAATTATAGGAAGCGCTGGGTTTTTACTTATATTTTTTCTTGTAAATATCAGTGCCTACAGACTTTCTCAAACAATTGGAGCAAAAAGGAGCATTGCTGTATTATCTTCATTTTTAACATTTGCAGCACTTGGAATGCTTCTGTTTCACACCTACAGTTCCAACCCACATGCTGTCATAATTTTCATATCTTTCATTATGGTTTCCATACTTTTTGAACTAATTTATGGCCGTTACGTGCGTGGACAACTCTTTTATAGAAGGTATAAAACAATTACAAAGAAATAGTTTGATATAAAAATAACTTATTAATTTTTTTCTTAGTTTATTTTATTATAATTCTTCCTCATTTCACAAAAAAAGAGGAAAATAAATGAAAAAAAATATAATCTACGGTGGATTATTAAGTTTAGTGCTATTAACAGCAGGCTGTGGTTCTCAAGATACAACAACAGAAGATAATACTACAACAGAGCATCATTTTAGTTATGATGGTACAACAGGGCCATCATTTTGGGCTTCAATGGATCCGCAATGGAGCACATGTGCAAATGGTTTAACATATACACCTGTTGAACCAGGACAAAAGCACCAATCACCAGTTGATATAGAGTCTTCTGCAACAAATGCAAGCTTCACTTTAGACTATGATAAGGACATAGAGTTTAAAATGGAAAATAATGGACATACAGTTGAATTTGTACCTGAAGCAGGACAGCCAACTGCAAAAGTTACTATTGATGGAAAAGATTACTTTCTAAAACAATTTCACTTCCACTCATACAGTGAACATATGGAGAATGGAAAACATGCTGATATGGAAGGTCATTTTGTAAATGTAGCAGATGATGGTTCCATTGCTGTTATTGGTATTTTCATAGATAAAAATGCGACAGGGACAAACGCTGCACTCAATAATGCCTATGCCTTAACAATTCCAGAAGCTGGTGAAGAAAATCCTAATGCTATTGCAATCAACCCTGCTCATATTTTACCAACTGGTAAAGTATATAGTTACTCCGGTTCTTTAACAACTCCACCATGTAGTGAAAATGTTGCATGGAATATTTATGAAACACATGTAGATTTAAATGCAACAGAAGTTGATGAGTTTAGAGATATTTATAGTCACAACTATAGACCAGTTACTGGAAATTTATAGTCCAACTACATTAAAGAGATACTGCGTTTAGCAGATCTCTTTATGCCCCATAACTCCAAAAAGTTACAATTTGTAACATAAATTTGACTTTTTCTTCTTATTTAGTTAAAATTACCTTAAATACACTCATTAATTATAAGTAAATACATATATATAAGGAGTTACAATGAAATACTATAAAACTCTAGAATCAAAAGAAAAAATAACATGTTTACTCTGTCAGCATTACTGTCAACTCAAAGAGGGACAAGTTGGTGTTTGTGGTGTCAACAAAAATGTTCATTCAGAACTCAAAACACTTGTTTATGGACATCCGAGTGCTTTAAATCTTGATCCGGTTGAGAAAAAACCTATTTACCATTTATTGCCAGGTACAACTGCCCTTTCATTAGGAACAGTTGGATGTAATTTTAAATGCCCGTTTTGTCAGAACTGGCAAATCTCTCAAGAGCATAGTGTCGATACAAGTGTAAATATTTCACCACAAGAGATGGTTAACCTTGCCATAAAACATAAAGCTTCTTCTATTGCCTATACCTACAATGAGCCAACAATTTTTTACCCTTATGCAAAGGATATAGGCGTTCTTGCAAGAGAGCAAGGATTAAAAAATATTTTTGTAACAAATGGCTTTGAATCAATTGAAGTTGTACGAGATATGGCATCTTGGCTTGATGCGGCAAATGTTGATCTTAAAAGCTGGGATGATGCCTACTACAAAAAAGTACTCAAAGGTGGTCTTGAAGCTGTTAAAGATACACTGAGAAATATGGTACAAGAAGGCATTTGGGTGGAAGTAACAACCCTATTAATAGAAGGTGAAAACGATAGTGATTCTGATTTACAAGAGATGGCTGCGTTTATTGCGAATGAACTTGGGAAACATGTTCCATGGCACCTAAGTGCTTTCCATCCTGATTATAAAATGCAAGATCACGCTTCAACATCACTTGCAACTTTACAACGCGCAAAAAAAATTGCAGAAGATGCAGGACTTGAGTATGTTTACTTAGGAAATATATCTTTACCAGAAGATACATATTGCCCAGAGTGTCATACATTGCTTATCCAAAGAACAGGATACAATGTAACACAAAACAAACTCATTGAGGGATATTGTCCAAAATGCAATAGAGAAATTGAAGGAGTTTGGAAATGAGTACAAGAAAAGATGCAGTAGCAGGACAATTTTATCCTGCAAATAAAGAAGAGATAGAAAAAATGTTACATCATTATAATGACATAGTTGATGAAGCAATTAAAGATAAAACTCTGTTGCAACTCAAACCAAGAGCAATTATAGTCCCCCATGCGGGTTATGTCTATTCTGCTTTTACGGCAAATATTGCTTTTAGGCTGTTGCACAATACCAAGGCAAAAAGGGTTATTGTCATAGGACCGAGTCACCGTGTTTATATCAAAGGAATAAGTGTCGCTGCGTTTGATGAGTATGAGACACCGCTGGGTTCATTAAAAATAGATAAAGCACTCTCAAATGAACTTATGGAAAAATTTGGTTTACATTTTCAAGAAGATGCCCATGCAGAACACTCCACTGAGGTGCAGATGCCTTTTATTAAAGAGTATATGCAAGATCCTTCTGTTGTTGAACTTGTTTATGGGGAAGAAGATCCTCACCACCTTGCAAAGGTTATAGAATATCTTTTAAAAGATGAAGAGAATGTTGTCGTTATAAGCACAGATTTAAGTCACTACTATAGTCTTGAAGAGGCAAAAAAACGTGATTCTATCTGTCTTGAAGCTATTGCAACGCTTACTACGCAAGAACTCCATCAAGGGTGTGAAGCATGTGGTATTATAGGAGTCGAAGCACTGCTTATAGCTGCAAAACAACTCCAACTCAAACCAACAGTGCTTGATTATAGAACAAGTGCAGATGCAAGTGGTGACGCATCCAGGGTAGTTGGATATGCAAGTGCAATTTTTACGAAATAATCTATTTATCTCGTAAAACTACCCACATGTGACTGTACCAAAACCATCGCCCTTTGGATGCCATAGCCGTACAAGTATAATGGTCTCGTGGATATTTGAGTTGTATATCCGCTTGCATTTGTACTTGCGTGGATGAGAGCCAATGCATGGGTATTTTTTTGCCATTGGATGTAAAACACTGTAAGTCTCTATATTTTCTATCGAGAGTGAGTGTAAAAAGAGGAGGATTGTTCTCTTTTGTTACTAATGTATCTTGCGGTGTACTCTCTACTACACCTAGAGGAAGAGTATGGAGTTTGAGTATAAAACTCTTCATTTTTCCAAAGTGTGCAGACATTGGAAATCTTGGAAGCGCAAGTAAATTACTTCGTTGTGAAACAGGGCCAGAGTTTTGTGCAATTCCAACATACCCCAATTTTTTAATGATATTCATGAGCTTCACATCATATTCACCAAAAGGATAAGCAAGCATTTTAGGATGTGTACAGACGTATGATCCAAGCTCTTTTTCCATTTTATTTTCACATTTGACAAGCTCTTTTGTAACATCTTTTTCATACTTTTTAGAATCATTTGTATCTATTCTGACTAAATATTCATGCGAATATGTATGGTTGGCAAATTCTGAGCCATTTTTTCCCATTTCTCGCATTTCATCCCACGTCATATAGCGTTTTGAGTGATGAATAATAGGCATTGAATTCACAAAAATAGTTGCTGGAAAATGGTATTTTTTTAAAAGGGGGTAGGCATTTGTGTAAACTGTTTTATATGCATCATCAATGGTAATAACAACAGTTTTATCAGGTAAAGGCACTTTTTTTATAAGTGCTTCTACAACCTGAGAAAGAGGCACAACATTGTAGTGATTTTTATAAAGATACGCCATCTGTTTTTCAAAGCGCTGCATGGAAATATCTGTTGAAGGATAACGAGCCTCTCCAAAACGATG
>CAYRVR010000064.1:0-9935 GCA_964427835.1 uncultured Sulfurimonas sp.
CTCCTTATCTCTTCTTACCAGTAATTATGCATACGAGTATCTATAATGATATGACCAAAAAAGTTTTGGAGATTGTGTTTGCAACGATTAGAAAAAAAGATGTTACAGTGAGTGTAAATCTGAACTTTTCGGATGTTGTTGATAAAGAGATGTTCTCTACTCTAATTTCAGAGATAGAGAACAATAAAGTAATAGCAAAACATTTAGTCGTTGAATTACTTGAGTATGAAGTTTTAGAGAATGAAGAGCGCTTTGTTCGTAACTTAAGAAAAATTCAGTCATATGGAGTAAAAATAGCCATTGATGATTTTGGTGCTGGTTTTGCAAACTATAATGTTTTTCAGGATTTGCCAATTGATGTTATTAAAATTGATGCATCGTTAATCAAAAATATAGACAGGTCAAAAGTATCAGAGTCAATTGTTAAATCTATTGTTCTTTTGACAAATGAACTTGGACTTACAACAGTTGCCGAGTTTGTACACTCTGCTACTGTTTATGATGTTGTAAAATATTTAGGTGTTGAATACATCCAAGGGTTTTACCTTGGAGAACCACAAGAAGAAATCTAATTTTTTATATATTTTTGTACATAGTTAGCAACTGATTTTAGTTGAATGTCATTATATTTTTTCTTCCATGACGGCATATCATCTTTGGCTGTTCCCCAAAAGTGCCCTCCAAATTTTGCATATAAAAATATCTGCTCTTCTGTGAGAAGAATTTTTTGAAGATTATAAGGGTAGATAAAATCTTTTTGTTGTTTAGATTGCTCTACATATTCGCTTTGTCCATTACCTGTTTTACCATGACACATGGCACATTTACGTTGAAATATTTTTTTACCAACTTTTTGTTGTTTTTGTTTTTGTTGCAGTGAGAGTTTTTGTGACTCTTGGAGGAGTTTTTTTACTCTTACATCATGGTTTTTGTTAAAGGTTTGCGATACATACAGTGCTAATGACGCAATCTGTCTATCATCATAAACATACTTAAACGTAGGCATGATATCTGCGTGAGAACCATAAGCATGTGCTCCCTCTTTGATGATTTGAAACATCTGTTGCTCTGTGAGTATCGATTTTGTAAGGGCACGGGGTTTGACTACTAAGTGGATATCTGGATTAGAATTTCCATCCTCACCGTGACAGGAGACGCAGGTCTCTGTGTAGAGTTTTTTACCTAGTTCTAGGCTTGGTTTTGCATTTTGTGCTGCAAAAGTGATACAAGGTAAGAGTGCTAAGAGGAGTAATTTATACATAGTTATTTTCCTTGACGAAATGTTTTTTCTACATAAAATATGACAGATTTAAGGGTGAAATCATCATATTTTGGTGACCAGTTGGGCATATCATTTTTATATGTTCCCCAGTAATGCCCGCCATATTTCGCATACAAAAACATCTGTTTCTCATCTAAGAGTGTTTTTTGAAGATTGTAAGGAAAAATTGAGAGTTCAGGATTGTGTGTCGCTTCTCCATCGCCTTGAGCAGTTGTTCCGTGGCACCATGAACAGTTTCTCTTATATATCTTTTTACCCCTCTTTAACATTTTTGCGCGTTTTTGTTCTGGAATGGGCGCACTTTGTGCATAGAGTTTTTTAATCCTCTCTTTTACATTAGGATTAAATCTTTTGGAGATATAGTAGGCTACACTTTTGAGCTCTTCATCAGAGTAGCTATGCTCAAACGCAGGCATAATATCAGCAGAAGCACCCCAATAATGCGCACCTTTTTTTATAATCTTATAACTTTGTTCTTGTGTTAAGATAGAAAGAGAGAGATCACGAGGTTTGACGATAAGCTTCATATCTGTCTGTGCTTTGCCATCTTTTCCATGACAAGAGACACAGGTTTGCATATAGATCTTCTCTCCCATGTTGTATGCTTTATCGGCTGCATAGAGCATAGAAGAGATGCTAACAAAAGTTATGAGAAAGAGATTTCTCATACTACTACTTTACAGTAACTTCTAAAAGCATATTTGGATGGATTGCACACTCTACATTAAAATTACCACCAGGTTTTACGGTGATAGTTTTTTTGGTACCTGTTGCTTGCATACCGATATCAAACTCATTTGCTTCATCATCTGTATAAGCATTGTGTGCAAAAGGATCAGAGTTTAAAAATGTGATAGTATCACCAGGGTGAACAGTAATTGCGTGAGGAATGAATGTTTTTCCTTTTTGATCTATGAGATGGTCAGCACTAAAGAGTGCAACTGCGCTAAGTAGTAAAGTTAAAGCTATTTTTTTCATTATTTTATCCTTTTATTGTGGGAATTTTGTTGGGATTTTTACATCTAAATTAGGGCCTGTGAGTGTTTTCATAAATGTAACAATTGCATCTATTTCATCATCACTGAGGTGTCTGTCAACGATAACATCAGATTTGTTTTTTACATTGTGAGAGAATCTCCCTCCACCTGCACAAATTGCTGTTGCTTCTTTGAGTGTTTTGACACTGCCATCGTGAAAATATGGATATGATTTCGTGACATCGCGGAGTGTCGGTGTTTTGAAGACTCCATACCATGCTGGGCGTGCTTTTACATTGTAACGGCCAAGCTCTTTGCCATGAAGTTCACCATCTTTTAGTCCGATATTATGAAAACTTCCATCAGAAAAGTTCCATCCATCATGACAATCTGTACAGTGCGCTTTGCCTTTGAAAAGCTCAAAACCTTTTTGCGCCTCTTTGGAGATTGCTGATTTATCACCTTTGATATAATTATCAAATGGTGCTTCTGTTGCGATGACAGTTCTCTCAAATGAAGCAATCGCTTTAGCAACAGTATCTTTAGTAATACCTTCATTAGGATATGCTTTTTCAAAAAGTGGCTTGTAGCCTTTAATTTTTTTGAGTTTTGGGATGAGTTCATCAAGAGACATGTTCATCTCAACATCAGCTTGGATAGGACCAAGTGCTTGTTCTTCAAGTGAGCGGGCTCTTCCATCCCAAAACTGTTTTCTGCTAAACGCAGCGTTTAAAACAACAGGTGAGTTCCTTGGGCCTACTCTTCCTTCAAAACCTACTGCTTTTTCAGTCGGAACTAAATCTGTCCAACCTCTTGCAGGGTGATGACATGTTGCACAAGATATTGTGTTGTCTTTTGATAAACGAGTATCAAAATAGAGAAATTTTCCTAGTTCAATACGCTCAGGAGTGAGCTTGTTGTTTTTTGGTTGTGGTACCTCGGTTGGGCGCATCCACTTTTGCATGTCACTGTTTGCACTCAGTGATGAAAAAGTTGAAGCAAGCAGTAGCGATAATAAGGTAGCTTGTACTCTCATTCTTCTCTCCTAATAAATTTTATAAATTATATCACAAATTAAAAGAAAATTTTCTGATTTACTATAATATAACTAAAAAAATGAAAAGTGACACTTAGGAGAAAAAGAAGATAAAATAAAAAACTTGCTTGTAAGCTCTTTTTCTCAAAATTAAAGAGTGCGGCAGAGAGAGCATTTGATGTTGCAAAGATGAGAAAAATATAGATAAAATAGCCGATGAATGTATAATCACTCTCCAAAATACAGTAGGGACATTTGTGTGTCGGCAGTTGATAGATATAGGGAGAGAAGAAGTAAGTAAGAGCATAGTAGCTTAAAGGTACATACAAAATTGAGAGTATGATTGCTGCTATTTTTTTCTTGGCATAGAGCAGAGATAAAAGTAATAGCGTATAAAAGAAAAAAATAACTGCTATATGTTTTTGAAATGTTTGCGTGAGTGTTGAACTTTTGGTTTGGGCATATATGTTGGAGCAACACAGTACGGGCTCCTGTAACTCTATGTGTGTAAAATAGAGTAACTCTAACGCAAATGAGATGACAAATCCAAAATACAAAAAAATGAAAAAAAGAAGCTTTGGTTTAAAGTACTCTCTTGATCTGTTTTTTAAATCTTTTGTATTGAGTTGCAACCACACAAGAGCAAAAATGATGAGAAAAAACTTCAGTGCTACAAGATAGACTCCGTAAATGTTAGCATTAATAACTCCTGCGCCACACATTGCTCCGGGGACTAGGGTTGCAAGGTGGTTGATGGTGTAACCAAAGTAGATAAGCATAAAAAAAGAGATATAGAGACTCAGATGGATAATACTTGAGAGGAGGTAAGACTTTTTTTCTAAAGAGTATTGTAGCTGGGTGTAAGTGTCTGACTTGTAGCTTTTTAGGATATAAAGGGCATAGAAAAATGAGATAGTGAGGATTACTACTATAGCAAAATCTATAAAAATAAGGAAAAAAACTTCTGGTGTTAGGAGTAGTTTATTCAAGGTACCCATCTTGTAATATGAATTTTTTATCTACATCTTTTAAATTTTCAAAGAGAGGATCGTGTGTTGCGATGATGATTGTTTTTCCGAATGCTTTTAACTCTTGTATGATAGAAAGAAAGGCGTTTGAGTTTTTTGCATCTAGATTGGCAGTTGGCTCATCACAGAGAATGATTTCAGGATTATTTACTAATGCTCTTGCAATTATGAGTCGCTGTTTTTCACCACCTGAGAGGTGATGAACTGTCGTGTTTGCTTTGTGATCTATTTTTGCCATTTTGAGAGCTTTTAAAATGGCTTGCTCTTGCGTTTTTAAAGAGGTATGCGTAAGTGTAGTAGAGGGTAAAAGGTTTTGGTACACTGTGAGTGTTTCAAAAAGATAAAAATTTTGTGTAATGTAGCCAATAGTTTTTTTCCTATAGTTAGCAGCATGATAATCTGTATATTTACTTATATCCTCACCACTTATAAAAACGCTTCCGCTAGAAGGTTTACTAAAAGAGGCAATGATGTGTAGAAGTGTACTCTTTCCACTGCCGCTGACTCCATGAAGTATGATAAGCTCATTTTTTTTAATTTTAATGCTGATATTGTGTATCGCCTCTTGTTTTGAGACACTCTTTAGCTCTATCATCATCGTAGAACCTCTCCTATCTCTTCTATCCCCATTTTCCACAAAGGGATAACAACACTTAGAAGGTATGGAAAGATAAAAATTCCAAAAAGTATCCCAAGTGTTCCATAATCAACAGCTGTTATAAAGGTGAGCGGAGAGGGTAGATTGTTGTCTCCTAAAAAGATATTTTTCAAAAGAGGTGCTCCAAGCCAAAAAACATACCAAAATGCTATGATAACTCCTACGATGTAAGCGATAAAGGCAATAAGTGCATTTTCTAAAATCTTTAGCCATAGAATTGATTCTATAGAGTAACCAAAAGAGCGAAGGAGTGTGATTTCTTTGAGTTCATGGGATTTAGTTAGCGTGTAACGCTGATAGAGTATGGTAAGAAAACTCATAAGAGCAACAAGATAAAGGGCAAGAAAGATGCCACCTTTGTAGTTGTAGAGTTTTTTATAGTACTGTGCTATCTCCTCTTTTGTAATAATGCGTGTATCAAAATGTTTCATGATGAGTTTTTCATAAATTTTCTCTTTTTCATTACTGTTAGTTACTTTTAAAATAATATCACTGAAATAATTATCTTTTATCCCTAGAATCTTACGAGCAAGATTGATATCCATAATAATCATATCATTAGCAACAAGATTTGTACTCTCTTTGAGTTTATCATAGATGTAAACCTTTTGGATACTTCTATCTGGTGGTCGAAAATTATAAGAGTGAAAATAGTGATATTCATCAAAAAACTTTTTCACACCGCTGCCTATGATCATAGAAGGTCTTTTTAAAAAGTCATCAACATTGAGCTTGTTCGTAAGTTGTGCAAGTTTTTTTGTAATTTGAGGATCATAAAAGTCTAAACCGACAATCATAAAAAAAGTCTCCTTTGGTTCATAAAAATGAACGCCATAGACTCTTCCTTGTGCCGCGTTTACCCCATTTATATCAAGATACTCGTTGAGATAGCTGGCAGGGATATCCTCTACATGACCGGCACGGAACTTTTGGATGGTGATATCGGCTTGGTCATCTAAAGTGTACGAGAGCTCTTTGTATATGGAAGAGGAGATAAAGAGTACACTTGCTACTATAAAAACAATAAGTGTTGATAAGATGAAAAGAGGAAGATGCTCCTTTTTATTAGCGACTAAAAGAGTAAGTAGAAGATTAAACTTAGTAAGCATAGACAAAGTCCATTTGCTTATAGTTTTTCATCTGTGGATAGAGGAGTGCTGAATAGTCCTCGTAATATAAAACTCTATACTCTAGATAGCTAACACCTAACGCAATGTGCGGAAGATGAGTAAGTTGTGTGAGTGTTTGCACCTCTTTTTTGTGTGTAGAGAGATGCTCTTGTTGCGTGAAAGTAAAGATAAGGAGTGTGATAAGAGAGAGGCTGATAAGAAGAAATTTTGTAATTATCAGTAATCCTTTTTATACTTTAAAAACTTCTAAATCTTTATTGAGTGCGGCTGAAGCTTGATGGATTTGTACACTTGCCTGAGAGACATCTTCAATACTTTTGTTGTTTTCTTTTGCAATGTCATCTACTGTTTGGATTTTTTGGATGATATTTTCAGTTTTTTGTGCGTTGGCTCTGTATCCATCGAGGATGTTTTCACTCATCTGTGTAGATGTCGACATGATTTCAACTGTTTGGTTGATTTTATCTCCAACATTCATCGAAATTTCCGCAAGTTTTTCAATGTCTTGGGCATTGATATTCATCTGATTAGAGCTATCGACAATAGATTGTAAAATAACATTAATTGTAGCATTTATCTCTGTAAGCGATTTTTGTGTTCTCTCTGCAAGTTTTCTAACTTCATCAGCAACAACAGCAAATCCTCGTCCATGTTCTCCTGCACGGGCTGCTTCAATAGCAGCATTGAGTGCTAAAAGGTTTGTCTGATCAGCAATATCTGCAATCACTGTAAGAACATCTTTTACTTGTGCTGCATCACTTGAGAGTTGAGAGAGGGCATTAGCAAGTTCTAGCTGCGTTTGTGCACTTGTTTGCACTTTATCAACAAGTGTTAAGATGTCCTCTTTTGTTTCGTTAAGATTATCATTTGATTTGATAAGGTTTTGTTTACCTTCTTGTGCCTCTTCTATGGCAGAAGAGAGATCCTCTTTCATTGAAAGACCTTCTTGAACAGTTTCGTTAAGCTCTTTATTTTGAATTTCTGAGCGTTTTTTTACATCGAGTGCCGTATGTTCTAGATTTTTTGAGAGGTTGAGGTTTTGCGATGATGAGCCTATAACTTGTTGAAGAACCTGTTGCACTTTTTCGATAAAGTTATTAATATAGTGATTTGCTTCTGCAATCTCATCTTTTGTGTCAGTTTGTAAGCGAATAGTTAAATCTCCATCCCCTTCTGTTAGCTCTTTTGCTGTATCTATAAGTTTTTTGATTGGTTTAACAATAGAATTAATCACTAAAATAAGCATAAAGACAATGAGTGCGCCAAAAACAAGCTGGATGACAAGAGAAAGTGTTTGCAGGTGAGAGATTTTTTTCTCTAGAATTGGAGTGTATTCTGCATGCATACTTACAAGTAGTTTTTCATTTTCTTGAAGAATACTTTGCATATTCTTTTGAAGTTTTTGCTCTGTCTGCACAGCATGAACGAGTTGTGTGAAGTATTTTTTATAAGTTGCTAAATCATCTTTTAGTTTTTGTGGATTTTTTAGGTTACCTTCTATATAGTAAATAAGTGCATTATAAGAGCGTTTGAACTTTTTGAGGTATTTTTTATTTTTTGTGATTTGGAAACTTTTTTCAAGATTAGCAAGCGTGAGTGTCATACTAAAGATATCTTGATCTTGAATTTTTTTAGCATAAAACTCCGCTTTTTTATGTGCTGCAGAGAGTTTTTTGTGTAATCCATCTTTTGAATGGAGTCCTATCTCTTTTTCAATTGTAACGAGTTTATTGAAACTTGTTTTATAAATTTTTGTATTTTTAGCAACTTTGTCGACCATATCTGTTTGTATCTCTAAAGTGATGAGATTCTCTTTTAAATTTTGAATATCTCTTAGTGCTTTAGTATAATTTTTTTGAAAATTAGCAACATTTCGTGTCTCTTTTTTGAGTAAAAAATTTGATGAATTTTGCATCATATCTTTGAAATCATTTTCTATCTTATATACTGAGAGCTTTGTAGATTGGAGATTTTGACTTTTATTGAGCATAAAGTTTACTATTATAATGTTGATTACAATAGAAACAACAGAGATAGCCATAATAGAAAGAAGTTTGTTTTTAATTGTCATTGCCAGGTTACCTTTCATGTAGTTAATATGTGATATGTTATCAGAAGTTTTCTTAAGGCTAATCACAAATGATTTTATTTTTACCTTTTTTCTTTGCTTCATACATGAGTTTGTCTGCATGGTGGATAAGATCTTCGATGTTCTTTGCATTTTCAGGATAGATGGCTATTCCGATACTCGCACCGATATGTATTATTTGATGATTTATTACAATCTCTTTATTAAGTTTATCTAAGATTTTTTGAGCAACTTGTTGGGCTTCACTTGAGTCTTTAATATCTGGCAAAATGATAGTAAATTCATCTCCTGCAAATCTTGCAGTGATATCTGTTTTTCTTACTAGGGATGTGAGTATTTGTGCAACTTTTTGCAAGAGTTCATCACCTACGAGATGTCCATAGGTATCATTAACTGCTTTAAAACCATCAAGGTCAATAAACATAAGTGCAGTCTTGTAGTTGTATCGCAGTGCACGATTGAGCTCGTTTTGCAACTCAATCATAAAAAGCGTTCTGTTTGGCAGTTGCGTGAGGTTGTCATAGAGTGCTAATTTTTTTAATCGTTCTCTATTAATCATTACATAAAGAGCAAAGAGAAAAAGAAGCGTTGTAATCGTAAAAAAGAGTGTTTTTGAATAGTTCTCTTCTACATCGATATTTCCAAGATAGTCAGACTGCGTATAGGTGACGATATAAGCAATGTTTTTTTTCTTTTGCACATCGCTAAGAGGAAGAAAAGTTAAAACAATATGTTTGTAATTGTATTTGATTTCGAGCGAGAATGGTTTTTGTGTTTTGATATGTTGTGCGATCTCTTTTTGTAAATTTACATTGTTTTTTAGTTTTTCATAGAAATTTTTATCACGTAGATGTTTGTGTGTACTCTCTTCTATGAGATACTCAGGTGACTCCCAAGTCTCTTTATAATTTACATTGTAGTTACTTTCAAGAATAGTATTTTTGGCTATTGTTTTGGAGATTAAAATATGTGAATCATAAACAAAGTCATCTGTGACACTTTTTAATAACTCTGTCGCAGCATAAGAGATCTCCACACTTGCTAGTTGCTCGTGATTTTTGTCAAAGATTGGATATACAAAGCGTAAACCTACCATATAAGGGCATGATTCAAACCCTTCAGCCTTTTTGTGAGTTTTATTGACCTTAACAACAGTATGTCGAGTCTGACTTAGATCATCTCCATACTCATTCGGTGCGTACATGCGCAAGAAGCTTGTGTTGTCTGGAAGATGGAAATGAACCTGGGAAATCCCCATATGTCTTAATCTCTTATAGTTCTTTTTCAGAAGATTGTAAACTTTCTGGCGAATCTCTTTTTTTTGTTCTGGAGTACTTGTTTTAATTTTTTCTAATAATGAGATGAGTTTATGATTTTGAGCATACATAGTATGAATATCTTCAGACATAATTTTATAGTATTTATAGGTTGTGTTGTATTTTGTCAGTAAAAGTTTACTTTGCATCTGGAGGTAGTAGTTGCGTTTATCTTGCATAAGTTTATCGATTATGAAATTACCGATGAGCAAAACAGCGATAAAAATAACCACTGCAATAAGAAACTTTTTATTTTTTTTCATATGTTTTCACTTCTTTTATCTTATTCGCGGCATTTTACACTAAGTATCTTATAAATTGTATTAATCTGTTTCTATTCTTAAACTCTTGTCAGCCTCAGTTAGGCTTAAGCGAATCATAATGACAAAGCTATTATGATGTCGAAAGTAAAAGAAGAC
>CAYRVR010000065.1:0-8004 GCA_964427835.1 uncultured Sulfurimonas sp.
AGTGCTGCGTTTAAAGAACCTGTCACAATGACAATATCAAATACTTTGTTTATAGCTTCTATGAGTTTTATATTAAGGGCATCACTACTTTCAACAAGACCAGGCGTTACTATGACCTTTCTTCCCTCATGCAAAGAACAGAGACGGATACCTTCAAGCATACCGTCAATATTTCCATTATAGCCATCATCAAGTATTATCTTTCCACCGGCTTTTATGAGTTGCAGACGATGTTCTACACTTTGTAACTCTTTGACTGCGTTTAGAATCTCCTCTTTTTGCATACCAAAATGTTTTGCTATACGTACAGCTACGGCAATGTTCATTGTTTGAAAGGAACCTAATATTTCTGTATGGAGTTCATACACTTCACCCTCAATTTCAAGTCTAAACGCAGTCCCTTCAAGCGTTGCTTCAACATCTTTGATTTCATTTCCAAAAAATGTTACCTTATCGTGCGGTTCATCCGTTACAGAGGTATGAATGAATGCACGCTCTAAACGTGGTGATTTCATAATTTCTAGTTTTGTTGCAATAATATTGTTCAGAGATTCAAAATATTCAATATGCGCTTCCCCAACACGCCCAACAACAACAGTTTGTGGTTCTAAAAAATGCGTTATTGCTTCTATGTCTCCTCTTTGTCTTGCACCTGCTTCACATACATAAATTTCTACATCATCACTGAGATTATTATTTACATCTGCCACAAGTCCACCTAAGGTATTGACACTACGAGGTGTTGCATAGACTTTATACTTATGCGATAAAATCTGTGCAACAAAATTTTTAATACTTGTTTTTCCATAACTGCCGGTAATACAAATAATTTGTAAATCAGGCATACTGGTAAGCTTCTTTTTTGCCTCTTTTTTATAGACAGCAAAAAGAAACTTTTCTATTAGTGTTGAACCAATGTATGCAACAGCAAGAGGTAAAAAAACACCATAAACCGCACACCCCTCTTTTAAAGTACACAAAATATCCCCAAAAAGAGTCAAAGAGACTAAAAGAATAAGAAATCGCTTGACACGCCAAGTTAGCACAAGTTTTTTATCGAGTTTTTTATACCAAAGTATAATCGCAGGTAAAAATGCAAAAATAAAAAAGATAGTAAAATATTTTCCTGTTGTATAGTACGCTACAAATGGAATGATAAAATAGAGCACATGCCACCATGGTTTATGGTGTTTTAAAATAACACGCTCAATTTTATAATCATACCACTGCAAATTGGTAATCAAATACCATCCAAGCAGTGTAACAAATAACACATTGACAACAAAGGCTGTAAAAAGCTGATAATCAATCATTTAATTTCCTAGTAACTCTAAAAATGTTTTTTCTATTTTGTCTGATATATCGGCAGAGTGTTGCATAAAAAAGTAGTGGTCACCCTCATAAACTTCAAACGCTGCATCACCTATTAGGCTATGCATTTTCTCCCCTGCACGCAAAGGTGTAGCCTTATCATCTTTACCCCAACATATCAAGGCCTTTCCTTCATACTTTGCAAACTCATCAGCAAAATCTTCATTAACGACATTTTTAAAAGTTTGGTACATATATTCACTCAACTCTTTTGCATCATCAGCAACAAAAAGCGAACGTAATTTTGAAAAACCAAAAATTTTCAATGTTTTAAAAAGTGCTATTTTTGCTTGTACTTTCATACTTTTTGGCATATATATTCCAGCACTAGAAAGAAGTACCAGAACTCTTGGCTCAAGTAATACAGCCACTTTTCCACCAAACGAGTGCCCAAGTACAATATCTTTTGAGGCATTAATATGAATCATAAACAATTCAACTATACGTGCAACATCTGCTGTAGTCATGGCACAGCAACACGTAGAGTTCCCAAAGCCGGGTAAATCTATATAAATATGTCGAAAACCATTCATATA
The DNA here is from genome assembly GCA_964427835.1 of uncultured Sulfurimonas sp. Lineage (GTDB taxonomy): Bacteria > Campylobacterota > Campylobacteria > Campylobacterales > Sulfurimonadaceae > Sulfurimonas. The sequence continues at coordinate 1,908 of CAYRVR010000065.1, forward strand.
GGGAGAAAGAGTCTGTTTCATTAAGTTCTTATTACTTCCCCAACCATGCAAAATAATGATATCAACTTTTGCCGTAGGATTCACAATTTCATAACTTATATCAAAAGTATTTTGTTTGTACTGAATGGACTTCAATGCCATTGCTATTTTCCTTTTGCCTGTGAAATTGAATGGATATATTCATAATTGCTTTTTATCTCTCTTTTTTTAGGAAGAGAGTGAGCAAGAGATTCTAAAAGGGCTGGAAAATCTTCAAAAAGATAATTTGCCATAGAACCAGGAATAGGATTAATTTCATTTAAAAGGATCTCATTATTGTGAACAAAAAAATCACAACGTATAAGAGCACCTTTAAAGAGTTCGCCATAGATTTTTTCAAATTGTGCGTGCAATCGTGCCTGAAGCGCATCATCAATATCTGCACTTAAAACCTGCTCACTCCGTGAAAAATCCATATATTTTTTTTCAAAATCTAAAAATTCCTCTTTATGTGGCTCTTCTACTATAGAAAAGTGCATTGTATTTTCAGCATAACAACCAGCAAGGTTATACTCTTTGACACCCTCCAAAAATGGCTCAACTATAACACTCTCATCAAATTCAAACGCAACATCAAGGGCATAATCAAGCTCGCTCTCATCTTTTACAATGCTTACACCAATGGAACTACCCAATCGTGAAGGTTTGATAATAATCGGATAAGGCGTTTGCACATTATACGCTTCATTTTTGTGAAGCACTTCATAGGCTACACTTTTTACACCAATTGCCGCACATAAATATTTTGTATACCGTTTATCGTAAGAAAAAGTACAAGCATCACTGCGAGGTCCAATATATTCAATACCATAAAAATCTAAGAGTGAAGCAATCGTACCATCTTCCCCATCTGCACCATGAATAAGGTTCAAAACGACTGCACTATACTCTTTTTTTGAAAGAAGTGTTTTCTCAACAAAACACCCTTTAGCAAGTTGGAGCTGCGGCATTTTTTTATAAGCACCGCTTGAAAAAAGTTTTGCCTTCATTTTTTCTGCGTCAATGCGATAAAATGTATGGTCTGTATCACAAAAAATAAATGTTAATTTCGCACTCGAAAGTTTTTCCTTGAGTGTAATAGCACTGACAATGCTAATTTCATGTTCAAAACTCGCACCACCAAAAAGTATAGTTAATTTCAATATTTCTCCTCTAAATTGTTTGTAATAATTTCAAAGCGCCTTTCACAAGCGAAGCAGTATCTTCACCCTCACATGCAGCGAGTGCTTTTGCAATTTTATCTTTTTTAAATCCAAGCGCTTCAAGTGCTTCACTCGCTTGTGTATATGCAAGTGAAGCAGAAGAATTTGCAGGTTCACTAAGAATTTCTGCATCAAATCCATTGAGCTCTACCAAAATACGCCCTGCACTTTTTGGCCCTATACCTGGTACTTTTTGAATCGCTTTTACATCTTTATTATTGAGTGCTGTAGCAAATTGTGTCGGTGTATAGGTTGAACAGATTGCCATTGCAACCTTTGGACCTACTCCATTAATTTTTATAAGGCGTGCAAAGAGTGTTTTCTCCTGCATCTCTAAAAAACCAAAAAGAAGTTGCGCATCTTCACGTATTATCTGTGTTGTATAGAGCGAAACTTCTGCAGTGCCAAGCGCTGAAAATGTATGGAGTGAAATAAAAACCTCATACACTATACCCTGTACATCCACATGAACAAATGTAGGTTCTTTATAAACAACCTTTCCATGTAATCCTACTATCATCGCCTCTACTCCTCTCTCGTTGAACGGATTGCATACTCTTCATCTTCAAGTGCAACAAGTTTAAAAATATGTTCTGCTGAATTTTCCATAGGTTTATAAACAAGTTCCATTGGTGGATCAACAAGTTTAAATTTAATCTCGTTATACCCTTTCCATGTATCGTGATTAATAACTCTTGCATCAAAAATATTATCTTGAAACGAAGCGGTTCTAGTTGTAAGCAGATTGAGTTTATCTTGCAATGTTTCACCCTTTTCTACCAAGGATTTGAGTTTTTTCTGCATATTTTGAAACTGCTTATATTTTTTTACAAAACTCTCCGGCATTTTTACACCACTTTTTTTATAATGCAAAAGACGTTTCTTAATCTCTATAAACGCAGGCATCCCCTCTTTTTCAAGTATTTTGTATTTCTTAATTTCAGTTTGGGTATCTCGTAATTCATGCTCTAATTCTTGAATCTCTTTTTCATGCTCTTTAATGTGCTCTTGCTCATCTTTTTTCAAAAGAGGATCTATTGTAAAGCTATTTTCACTGCCCACAAGCCTATACACTTCTATTTTTCGTGAGGCAGTTACATGAACATGAGAAGCACAGGTATTAATCACCACCTCTTTTGCACGTATTGAGCCACCAAGTGCTTGTTCTACAACAACACTATCTCCCTCTACAACACCATGTTCAAGCCGTTCAATGTGAATGTTTTTTCCATAAGCCTTTCCTTTATGAACATTTATATCGACTTCGTCCGCACGTACCATCGCGGTTTTATGTGTCTGCCCACCAATTTTTGCCTTTTTTGCTATAACTCTTGCGTTTGAGCCTACATTCCCATCAATATCAATCTCTGTTACCTCAACACTCATACCAGGCCCAACAGCATCTTTAATTGCATCTTTTTCTGTCACTAATATATTTACATCAGAGTCCACTCCACTCTCAATGGAACCGGTCTTTTTAAAACTTATTTCATCAACATCAACTTCATTTTTTATCAAATAAGTATTATTTTCAAAAGCAATGTATCCATTTTCCAATGCATAATATTTAATGGACTCTTCATCTTCGACAACTTTTATAGTCTCATCAACGCTAAATCGAGGTTCATGCTTCACAACAGGATCTTTTGGTTTTATAAATTTCCCCTGACAATTACGACCAGGTTTTCCTAACTTTGGTTTTATGTATTCTATAAGAAGGTCACCCTCTTTAACACTTTGAATAAAACCACGTGCAGCATAATCAACTTTTGCTTTTTCATCAATTTCATGATTTTTCTCATAATGTAAAATCAGTGCATCATTTATTGTAGGTGTAGGTTCAAATCCTTCTGCAATTAAATAGGTTTCATTTTTTGGAAACTTAAGCACTTCAGCAACTTTAAGTTGTGCCGAGAGTTTTGAAATAAGATCATCAACCATTGCATCAAAAATATAGACCAAAATTCCAGCACGGATTTTCTTTTTATCTAGCATTTTTGCAAAATCATCTGCAAATCCCTCATACGAAGCAAGCTGTGATCCCGCTAACACACTCAAATAAACCTTCGATTTTGAGGCATTGGCTCCAACTGCTGTTTTAAAATTGTTACAAGGATTTTTAGGATCAAAATCTTTTAAAAATATTTCGACTTCATATACCTGCTTAATTTCAAAATTTGGATTGAGTAGTTGTGTCTCTTTATCAAGCTTTCGCAGCATATCAGGAGAGATCTCCTCAAATTCACCACTTACACCATTTTCATCAGTAGTTCTTGTATATGTTTGTACATCAAAAAGATTAAAATCCAGTTTTTCAGGCTCAATATCATGGAGTTTTGCCACTTTAAATATTTCATTTGCTATATGTTCAGCACGTACAACAACAGGCCTTACTTTTTTTGTTGCTGTTTTTGTGTCTGAGGAGGATTTGCTTGAGCCAAAAAATGCCATAATTATTTACCAATACTTTATATTTATTTTTAAATGCTTATTTTAACCAAACCTTTGTTAAAATTTCGTAAATCATATTTCAATTCATAAAGAAGCCCATGTTTAAAGCTATTTTTACCAACAGTTCAGGAATTTTATTTTCACGTATTTTAGGGTTTATAAGAGACCTGCTTACAGCATCTGCACTTGGTGCTTCCATATACAGCGATATATTTTTCATTGCGTTTAAATTACCAAATCTTTTCCGGCGTATCTTTGCAGAGGGTGCTTTTACGCAGGTTTTTATGCCGGCATTTGCACGCAGCAGACATAAAGCTGTTTTTGCTATGAATATTTTTCTCCTTTTTCTCTCTATTATTCTTCTCATTACACTTATGGTCAATCTTTTTCCAGCTCTTTTTACAAAGGCTATAGCAGTAGGCTTTCATGCAGAGACAATTAAACTTGCTTCCCCTTATGTCGCCATTAACTTCTGGTATTTACCTATGATTTTTATTGTAACATTCTTAAGCTCTATTTTACAGTACAAAGGACACTTTGCCACCTCTGCATTTTCCACTGCACTGCTTAATCTCTCCCTTATTTTTGCACTCTTGCTTTCTAAAGGAGAAAACAACAGCACCATTGTTTATTATCTCAGTTTTGGAGTGGTTATTGGTGGAATCTTACAAATAGGTATACACCTTATGACCATGAAAAAAATGGGACTTTTAAGGCTCCTTTTTGGTGGAATAAAATATTTACGTAAAAAATCAAAACTCATTCGTAATGAAACTAAAAAGTTCCAAAAAAACTTTTTTCCGGCTATGTGGGGAAATTCTACAGCACAAGTGAGTGCATTTTTAGACACCTTTTTAGCCTCATTTTTAGCAACCGGTTCTATATCGTATCTCTACTATGCGAACCGGATTTTTCAACTTCCTTTGGCTCTTTTTGCCATTGCCACCTCCATTGCCCTCTTTCCAAAAGTAGCAAAATATCTCAAAAATAATGATGAAATCAAAGCAATACAAAATTTGGAAAAAGCTTTTTGGTTTTTAAGCTTTTTACTAGCGGCTAGTACTATAGGCGGCATTGTACTCTCTGATGAAATTTTAAAACTCCTTTTCCAACACGGTGCCTTTGATGCGAAAGATACAACAAATACTTCAGCAGTTTTACAAATGTATATGATAGGTTTACTTCCATTTGGCATCCAAAAACTTTTTGTCCTATGGCTCTATGCAAAAGAGATGCAGATGCATGCTGCAAAAATTGCGACACTCTCTCTTGTTACTTACATCGTTCTAGCCCTTGCCTTCATTGCACCTTTTGGTGCGGCAGGTCTTGCCCTTGCAGGCACACTCGGTGGATTTGTCAGCTTTTTCTTTACCATAAAAGTTTTTGGTACACAGCAGTTTTTTGCTATACTTCTTCAAAAAAAACTGCTCTACCTTATAGTGAGTGCCATATTATTTACCATTTTACTTATTCAATTGAAGGATTTATTCAGTGCATATATTTGATTCTGTACAAAAAACAAAACGAAAATTTATTCCACTCAAAGAGGCAAAAGTGACACTCTATGTTTGTGGGCCAACGGTATATGATGATGCCCACCTCGGGCATGCCAAATCTGCACTTGTTTTCGACCTTTTAAGACGTCTGCTTGAAGCAAATGGCTACGTGGTAGAGTATGCACGAAACATTACCGATATTGATGATAAAATCATTAAAAAAGCAATTGAGCAAAAAAAAGATATAAAAGAGATTACAGACTTTTATACAGATGCTTTCCACAAGGAGATGCAAGCTATAGGAGTAAAACGCCCTACTATTGAGCCAAAGGCTACAGAGAGCCTTGAGGCTATGTATGGTCTTATTGATGCTCTCATCAAAAAAGGACATGCCTACAAAACACCAGATGGAGATGTCTATTTTGATACATCTAGTGATAATGAGTACCTTAGTCTCTCCCACCGCATCCAAAATGAAGATGAAAAACAAGAGCGTGTAGAGAACTCCTCTTTTAAACGCAACAGTGCTGATTTTGCACTTTGGAAGAGCGTGAAAGACAACAGTGTAACATTTGCATCTCCATTTGGTGCAGGCCGTCCAGGATGGCATCTTGAGTGTTCTGCAATGATAGAAAAGCACCTTGCCTATAAAGATACGGAATTTGCCATTGATATTCACGGCGGAGGAGCTGACTTACTCTTTCCACACCATGAAAATGAAGCAGCACAGACCCGTTGTGCCACAAACCATGAGCTTGCAAACTACTGGATGCACAACGGCTTTGTAAACATTGACGGAGAGAAGATGAGTAAGTCTCTAGGCAACTCCTTTTTCTTAAAAGATGCACTCAAAGAGTATGATGGAGAAGTTTTACGCTTCTATCTTCTAAGTACCCATTACCGAAGTAA